>NZ_JBGQQW010000008.1:0-102082 GCF_045528485.1 Desemzia sp. FAM 23990 | reverse complement strand
CCAAACCAGTTATAGGAGCTGGCATCCATTTGAATAAGCTCCCCCTGATATTTCTTTCTAGGACGGCTAGGGTGACTTTTTTCGGGTAACTCCATTTGATCTTCGGCTCTTGGAACCAGTGGGTTATAAGACTCTTTTTTACCTTTCATTGATTTAGCTTTGATTCGAGCATTTATTTTCTTACGTGTTTTTCTTTGAGCCTTAGGTGATAGAATATCAGCTTGATATAAAATATGACGAATGGTCGTATCGGTGTAACAGATAGCATGATCCTCCTTCAAAATTTCAGTAAAATGCTTCACGTTAGGCTTTATCTTAAAACTTTGATAGAGCTCGATCACTTGTCTTTTTGTTTCCTCTGGCACGGCGTGCCTAGCTGCTTTTCCTCTGTTGCCGTGTGAAAAAACAGCTTTTCCTCCTTCTTGATAGTCTTGAATCAATCTGTTAACTTGCCTCATCGAGAGCCCAAGTTCAACACAAGCTCTCTTTTTTTCCTTTCTTTTTTCTGCCACAGCTTTTATTACTTTATATTTCTTATCTTCATTCATCGTTAGTATTATCCTTTTCATGATTTTATTTTATCATTTTGGGACATTTTATGCTTCGACCTACTTAGGACATTATCACGTTCGAACGATAAATTGTAAAACCGTGATATGGCGGTGTTGCGACTAGTTGTCATTTTTGGTAAAATAGTAAGGCTTGAATGAAACAACAATATTATAACGAAATGAGGAATCGTGGATGTCAGGACATTCGAAATGGAACAATATCCAAGGACGCAAAAATGCACAAGATTCTAAACGTGCTAAAGTTTTTCAAAAGTTATCGAGAGAAATCTATATGGCTGCAAAGAGTGGTGGACCTGACCCCAACGATAACCCTCAATTACGTTTGGTATTAGATAAAGCCAAATCTAACAATATGCCGAATGACAATGTTGAACGGGCGATTAAAAAAGCTTCCTCAGCGGGTGAAGGTGAAAACTACGATGAAATATCTTATGAAGGATATGGGCCAAATGGAATTGCCATTTTGGTTCACACTTTAACAGACAATTTAAACCGTACTGCCACCAATGTGAGAACGGCATTTAATAAAAATGGCGGATCATTAGGGGAAAAAGGTTCTGTTAGTTACATGTTTGACCGTAAAGGATACATTGCTATCGAACGTGAAGGTCTTGATGTGGATGAAGACACGATGATGATGAGTGTGTTAGAAGCTGGCGGTGAAGAACTGCAAACTTCAGAACCGGTTTTTGAAGTTTACACAGATCCGTCTGATGTGGCAGATGTGCGTGATGCTCTAGAAGCAGAAGGCTACACTTTAGCTCAAGCTGAAGTAACAATGGTCCCACAAATCTATATTGAATTGCCGGAAGATAAAAAAGAAACATTTGAACAATTGATCTCTAAACTTGAAGATGATGATGACGTTTCTGAAGTTTATCACAACGCTGAAATGGAATAAAAAAAAGATTCGCAACTCGAAAAAATTCGAGTTGCGATTTTTTTTTACGCTAAAAATGAAAAATCCAGCAATTGACCTATATTAAGGTAATACACCGTATGGGAGTAGAAGCCCTACAATAAAAAGCAAAATGACAACATGTAAACTCGTTTAGAGGGTCAATAGAAAGGAGGTTTTTTATGGAATTGGAAGAAATGGCTTCCGGAATGATCGTGAAAGCCCATTTTACAGGCGTAAGCGACATTCATATTTTACCGGAAGGAGAGGCTGTATTCTTGATTTATTTTAGGATTGGAGGAAATATGGTGCTTCATAAAACAGTCGAAGCCATGGAAGGAGAGCGATTAATTTCCTATTTTAAATACATTGCCAATATGGATGTAGGAGAAAGAAGGAGACCGCAGAGTGGGTCAGCTAATTTAGAAAATGAGTATGGGGTATGTGCGTTGCGCTTTTCAACAATCACCAACTACCGTGCCCAAGAAACGATGGTTATCCGGTTATTGAACCAAGTGAAGCAGCGATTGCTGCGAACGACTGCTTTTTTCCAGCAAGAAGTACAAGAAATTGAACGACTAGCTAAATTCAAAAGCGGTTTGCTGCTTTTTTCAGGTCCGGTTGGTTCAGGCAAAACCACTACGATGTATCAATTGATTCGAGAAAGTTCACAGAAGCATAAACAGCAGGTTATAACCGTCGAAGATCCTGTAGAGATAGAAGAGCCAAGCTTTTTGCAGTGTCAGGTCAATGAAAAAGCTGGAATCTCCTATTCGACTTTACTACGTTCCAGCTTGCGCCATCATCCGGATGTTTTGATCATTGGCGAAATACGCGATGAAGAAACGGCTAAAATGGCTATCAGAGGGGCTTTAACAGGACACCTAATTCTTGCCAGCATCCACGCGAAAAATGCCTTGGGGGTACTTTCTCGTTTGGAAGAGCTGGGCGTTTCTAAAGAACAGCTTCGGCAATCCCTATTAGGAATCGTATATCAAAAGTTAATCCCGCGTTATTGTCCGTTGTGTCAAGGAGATTGCCAATTAGCGTGCGGGCACTATAAAACGGAAAATAAACGTGCTGTATTGTATGAAGTGATGTCTAAACATCAACTGGATCAACCACAAAAGACAACAACGGCCAATCGAACGTTTAATCATTTATTGCGAAAGGCGACTGCATATGGATACGTCAGTGAAGAAAACTGCCAAAAATACCAGATTCCTTAAATCAAATCAAACAGCTATACAAGCCTCTTTTTTAATTAAATTGTCTACGCTGATTTCCGAAGGATTTGCGCTAAAAGAAGCTTTGCAATTCTTGGCCACCATCATGCCTAAAGAAGCCGAATGGATAACCATTATTCTCGTAGGCTTGGAAAAAGGAAAACGATTTGATGAAATGCTGAAACAATTGGATTTTTCAGAACGAATAACTGCTCAGATTTATTTATCTTTGGTTCATGGCCGTTTTGCTGAAGCGTTGCGGACGAGCGGAAAATACCTGGAAGAAAAGAGCCATCAAGAGAAGAAGCTGTTAAAACTGTTGCAATACCCCATTTTGCTACTTGGATTTATGACAGGAGTAGTACTGGTTATCCGCACCATATTGTTGCCTAATTTAATGCAGCTGGGTATAGGACAAAGCAAAGAACAGTCAATAGCAGCATTGCTTTCAATTGCATTTGTGCAATATTTTCCATACTTGGTTGCAGCCGTTCTTATAGCAGGGTTAGTTGTAGTCCTCCTGTTTTATGGTCATTTAGCGCAACAATCGGCTGTCAAAAGAGCAAAGATTTTAACGTCGATCCCATACTTTGGCAAGTTGATCCGATTGTACTACACGCATTATTTCAGCTATGAATGGAGTCAATTATTTAAAAGTGGTTTGCAATTAAATGAAATGATCAGCTTAATGCAGACACGCTCAACGACTAAATTAATGCAGGAAGTCGCTGTGAAAATAGAACAATCGTTGATGGAAGGGAAGAACTTTAAGGAATCCATGAATGATTTGCCTTTTTTTAATGAAGAACTAGGATTGATCGTCATGCATGGAGAAGCTACTAGTCAGTTAGGGAGTGAATTGGCAGTATATTCAGAAGACTGTAAGCAGCGTTTTACTGGAGCTATTGAGAAAAGTTTTTCGTACATCCAACCGCTTATTTTTATCCTTATTGCGTTAATTATTTTGTGCGTTTATTTAGCTTTGTTGTTACCTATGTATAGTTTATTTGAGGAGGGAATATTTTGAAAAACACGAAAGTACTATCCAATAAAGGGTTTACATTAATTGAAATGGTGATTGTTCTTTTTGTCATATCCGTGATCATGTTGTTAGTCATTCCTAATTTATCCAAAAGCAAAGATTCTATTGATTCAACAGGAAACGCCGCATTTGCGACTGTCGTCCAAACGCAATTGGATCTGTATCTTATGACGGAAGACTCGGCAGGATTGACAGACGCAAATACGTTTAATGTACTAGGGACTAAAAAATACTTGAATGATAACCAGGTAGAACAAGCAACTCAAACGTTGAAAGTAACCAATGGAGTGGTGACATTAAAAAAAGAGTAAAGGAGATAAGAGGATATGTTAAAAAATCAAAAAGGTTTTTTACTGCTGGAAAGTTTACTCGTATTGTCTATCGCTGCCAGCTTAGTGCTGATTCCTCAACTGATGTCTAGAAGTGCCACTGCTGCTATAGAAGGTGATCTATTTAAGCGGAATTTAGAAAGCAGTGTGACGGCGACCCATAACTATGCAGTATTGTCCGGAAAAATGACAAAGGTGGAACTTTTTCGGCAAAATCGAAAGATTACCTTTACTGTATTAGAAGATAAAAATCATCCATTCAATCATACCCTTTTTTTTCCTGAATCTGTATCTTCCCTAACCAATGCGATTGAAATTTATTTTCTTGGCGGAAGTGGAAACATCAAAAACTTAGATTCCATTACATTCAACATAAATGGAGAAAATACCAAATTAAAATTTCAATTAGGGAGCGGAAGGTATGATTGGGAATAAACAACTCGACCAAAAAGGATTTATGCTGTTGGAGGCTGTTATTTCTTGGCTGGTATTGGTGACATGCCTAATGATTTACATTCCTTTTTTAATGAATATGACATTGTCCATCAAAAACAGTAGAAATGAAGTAGAACTCACCAGAATTGGATACGAGCAAATCCAAAAAAGCCTCTTAGCTGAACCTATAGAAACAACATGGATAACCGCAGGAAAAACATATTACATTTCAGAACAAGAAGCGGGGCGATGGAAAGGAATTCGCGTCTATGAAAAGGAACAAGAATGGACCCTTCAAATGCTTTCTTTTACCAATACAACGGCTCAATAATAAAGGTTTTACTCTTCTTGAATCGATCATAGCGCTGCTTGTTTTTGCTCTTTGTTTTTCTTTGTTCTCTTTAGCCGTCAAACAAGTACAATCTATTCACAACGTGCAACAATCTGATCGTCAATTGGAATGGCATTTGTTTCTGAACCAATTTGAGTTTGATTTGAAAGAAAATCAACTCAAGGAAGTGACTAAAGAACAAGTAGTGTTCAACCAATATAGTGAAAAAACAGGTGTAACGGAGAAGGTTTCTTACAAACGAAAAGGACAAAAAATGATTCGTCAAGTAGACTCTCAAGGGTATCAGCCTATGTTGATGAAATTGCATACTCTAAACTTTAAGCTAAATGGGAAATTTTTAGTCATCCAAGTGGAATTTATGAATGGCGAAACCTATCAATCCCAAATCAATCTCAAAGACCATATCGAGGAGCCTAAAAATGAATGAAAAAGGTGCAATTCTGCCATCCATTATCGTATTTGTTTTTTTATTAGTTGTGATTTTATTGGGAAGCGTAAGTATTTACCACGATCAAATGCATCAATTGTTTGCTACCAAAGAATCTTATAATGCAAAAGGGATGTTACTGTTAACAGAAGAGGAATTGAGAATGAAGCTGAATAATTCAGAATGGATTGAAACAGGAAAGGCAACCTTTAAAAACGGAGAAGTGACAGTTAAAAAAATGTCGACTAATTTGTATCAATTAACAGCTGTTACCAATAAACAGTTTTCTATGACTAAACAAATGAAATATGTTGTTCCTAAAAAACAACTGGAGCAAAAAGAAGAAGCAAAATCAGTTGAAAGTGAAAGCATAGAAATAGAGAGACCAGTCAATCTGATAAATCAAATAGATGAAATGCAGAAAAATCAACTTATTCCATAAACAGTTCTTTGAGCAATCACAAATCAGATTGAGATGCGATTGCTCTTTTTTGTTTTCATTATTTGACTAAGCTATTGGTTTTTTAGCTGGCAAAAGTGGTGTATACTATACGTAGATGCAAAATTTAAGGAGTGATGCTCAGTGACACGATTGGATAATTTACGTAATGCTATGAGAGTAAAGGGGTTGGATGCCTTATTGATCACCAGTCCATTTAACTTGCGTTACATTTCTAACTTTACAGGAACAACAGGATTGAGCTTGGTTACATTAGACAAAGCTTATTTCGTAACGGACTTTAGATACACTCAACAAGCAGCTCATCAAGCGGTTGGTTTTGAGATCGTACAAAATTATGGTTCGATTTATGATGAAGTAGCTCGAATTGTCTCAAAAGACCAATTGAAAAAAGTGGGATTTGAAGAAAATTTTGTAACTTTTAGTTTACATCAATTATTAACCACTATCGTGACCAGTGAACTAGTGCCGGTAACAGGATTAGTAGAAGAGTTGCGTGAAGTAAAAGATGCAGATGAAATTGCTACAATCAAAAAAGCTTGTGAGATTGCTGACTCAGCCTTCCAATTTATCTTAGGAGAAGTTAAAACAGGAATGTCTGAAATTGAGGTAGCCAACAAGCTGGATTTCCACATGCGCGGTTTAGGAGCTACGGGAGTGTCTTTTGAGACTATTGTAGCTAGCGGTGTCCGTTCTTCTATGCCTCATGGAGTAGCTAGTGATAAATTGATTGAAATGGGCGACATGATCACGCTGGACTTTGGTTGCTATTACAATGGATATGTTTCAGACATGACGCGTACATTTGCTATTGGAGATCCAGGTCAAAAAATGAAAGATATTTATCAAATGGTGCTTGATGCACAATTGATGGTTTCTGAAGCTGCTAAACCAGGTGTGACAGGAGTTGAATTAGACGCCGTAGCACGCGATTATTTTGCTAAACGAGGAGTCGCTGAAGCATTCGGTCATTCAACTGGGCACGGAATTGGATTAGAGATTCATGAAGGTCCAAATGTGTCTCGTTTAGCTGAAAAAGCTTTTGTACCAGGTAATGTGATTACGAATGAACCAGGTCTTTATTTTCCTAATGTAGGCGGGGTTAGAATCGAAGATGACTTAGTCATTACGGAAACAGGAAACGAAATTATTGTCCACTCTCCTAAAGAGCTGATTATTCTTTAATAGTGTTCCGATTATTAATAGTCAGAACGCACAAAACATGGTAAACTTAAGTAGAATGACATTGGAGTGTAGGAGGAAAATATATGATTTCAGTTAATGACTTTAAAACAGGTTTAACCATCGAAGTAGACGGGGGCCTTTGGCGCGTCGTGGATTTCCAACATGTTAAACCAGGAAAAGGTGCAGCATTTGTACGTTCTAAACTAAAAAACTTACGTACTGGGGCAATGCAAGAAAAAACGTTCCGTGCTGGTGAAAAAGTAGGAAAAGCACAAATCAACAACCGTCGTATGCAATATTTATATGAAAATTCTGGGTCACATGTATTCATGGATACGGATAATTACGAACAAATCGAATTGCCAGGTGAATCTATTGAAGCTGAATTAAAATATTTGAAAGAAAATATGGAAGTTCAAGTAATCATGTATGAAACAGAAACACTAGGTGTTGAATTGCCGAACACGGTTGAATTAAAAGTTGTTGAAACAGAACCAGGGATTCGCGGAGATACTTCTTCAGGTGGGACTAAACCAGCAACATTGGAAACAGGAGCAACAGTTAACGTACCTTTCTTTGTCAACGTAGACGATGTTTTAATCGTCAATACACAAGACGGATCATACGTTTCCAGAGCTTAACAAACTGCTGAATGGATGCATTTAACCGTTAAGAACAGAATGAGGAGGGATCTTATGGCTCAAGAATCAATACTTGCTGTAAACGATACTAAAGGATCATTGGGTGAGATCGAAGTCGCTCCAGAAGTTATTGAAGTGATTTCAGGTATCGCCGCTAATGAAGTCGATGGAGTCTATGCCATGCATGGAAAATTGGCCTCAGGCGTTACAGAATTATTTGGTCGTGTTAACCATAAAAAAGGGGTTCATTTGACACAAGATGAAGAAGGATTGAAAGTCGATATTTACTGCTATTTTAAATACGGCGTATCTGTACCTTCTGTGGCACTTGAAATCCAGAGCAAAGTACGGGATCAATTACTGCAAATGACAGACATTGAATTGAATGAAGTAAATGTTCATATTGTCGGTATAGTTCCAGAAAAATCAGCAATGAATGATTTATTAAATATAATGGATGAAGACGGTGAAGAAGAGTGAGTTTGACAAGACGTGAAATAAGAGAAAAAGCGTTGCAATCACTTTTTCAACTTTCCGCAAATAAAGATCTATCCAAAGAAATTGCTATGCGAGAAGCCCTGATCAACAACAATGACGGTAGTGAAGAAATAGAAGAAGTTTCTATTCCGACTTACTTAAATGAATTGGTGTCGGGTGTGATCGAACAGCAACAAGTGATTGATGAAAAGATTGACGCTCATTTAACAAATTGGTCGATTAAGCGTTTGGCGAAAACAGATTTATTAGTCATGCGAATTGCTGTTTATGAAATGTTGTTTGTTGACGATGTACCGAACAAGGTAGCTTTGAATGAAGCATTGGAAGTTATCAAGTTGTATAGTGATGAAAAATCACGGAAATTTGTAAATGGTATTTTATCAAATATGGTAAACGAAGAAAAAGAGGACTAGTCCTCTTTTTTTTTGTATTCTACTAGTTGGATAAAAAACGAGGCTCATAGGATAAAGGAACTGTTAACCGATTTATCTTGCAAAAAGAGCGTGTTTTTTAGACAATAAAGGTAAGTTGAGTTAAAAGGAGAGGTTAATGTGAAAATTAAGTTATTGGAACCCTTGCGTGTACCGGATGAAATGATTGAAGATTTGTCTCGCCCCCTTAAAGACCTTGGGCATGATTTTGAATATTACAATGAAAAAACGACAAACACGACTGAATTGGTCAAACGAAGCCGTGATGCGGATATTGTAATGATCGCGAATAATCCTTATCCTGCAGAAGTGATTGAAGCTGCAGAACAGTTGCAATTGATCAATGTGGCATTTACTGGGGTCGATCATGTAGACAAAGACGCTGCAAAAGCTAAAGAGATCAAGATCGCAAACGCAGCCGGTTATTCAAACCAAGCAGTAGCAGAATTGGTCATCGGTTTAACATTAGATGTCTATCGAGGCATCACTCAAGGAAATGCCGATATCCGGAAAAATGATTTTCCTGGTCCTTTTCAAGGTAATGAAATCAAAGGCAAAACAGTGGGAATCATCGGGACTGGTAAAATTGGGACAATGACGGCGAAGTTGTTTAAAGCTTTCGGAGCCCAGTTAATTGGATACAATCGTTCAGAACATAAAGAAGCAAAAGAACTGGGACTTGAATACGTAGAGTTGGAAACACTGATGCAGCAAAGTGATATTATTTCAGTTCATTTGCCACTGAATGACGAAACAAAAGGAATTGTCTCTAAGGAGATGTTGTCTAAAATGAAATCTTCTGCAATCCTAGTGAATTGCGCTCGAGGCCCCATTATAGACAATAAGGCTTTAGCAGAACTGCTCAATGCAGGGGAAATCGCTGGAGCTGGAATCGACGTATTCGATATGGAACCGCCTCTACCGGCAGATTACCCTTTATTAGAAGCTGAAAATACGGTTTTAGCACCTCATGTTGGTTATCTAACAGATGAGGCGATGATATCAAGAGCTTACATTGCGTTTGAAAATACATTAGCTTTTGTCAAGGGCGAGCCGCAAAATATTGTCCAAGAATAACTAAGGAAGCACTCTAAAAACGAATGAAAGACCGGTGGAAGCAACAGACTCTTCATGAAGGAGTTTGTTGCTTCTTTTTTAAGAAACCATTAGATTTTTATTCAAATAAGAAAGAGTCTGGGACAAACGCCAGCGAAGTGATATATAATAAAAACGAATTTACATTTATAAGGAGCGGGAATATGTATCTAAGCATTCTAGAAACTGCAGAATACCTTCAATTACCAGTCAATGAAATTCATCGATTGATACGTGAAAAACAAGTCCGAGTGGTTCGGATAGACAATGAAACACTCCTAAACAAGGAACAGTTCGATCTTTTTTTGAAGGCACGTGAAAAAAAGAAAGCAGAAATAGAAGAGTATCTGAACACGCCTTTGCCTGAGGACCCAGATATCAAAGATGAAGATTAAAATCCCCACATGAAAGAGAAGTGTCCAGATTTGAACAGAATAGCTATCATTGGAATGGGTGCTGCAGGAGTCAGCGTTTTAAATGCCCTAGCAAGAAATACGTCTTATCACCAAGATCAAATTATGCTGTATGACCAGTCTAAAACATTTGGTACAGGGATACCTTATCAATCTGACTCAGAATGGTTATTGATCAATCAAACTGCCGATACCATGAGTCTGGATTCAGAAGATCCATTAGATTTTGTAAAATGGGCTGAACAGAAAAAAGGCATCCAAAATGGGCAGAAAGTATTCTTTCCGCGTCCATGGTTTGGAGACTACATGCAAGAGAAATTAGCTTCAGCTGTACAAGTCGTTCACCCCAAAATCACTCAAGAGCTGGTGACTGATTTTGATGTGCAAGAAGACGGCACCTATTTAGTACAAACAAGTACGACAACAGAAGTTTATGATGCTGTTCATTTATGTATCGGCCATTTACCTTATCAAGATCCATATCATCTGCTTCATAACAAAAAATACATTCACAATCCGTACCCGGTCAAAGAAAAATTAGCAGATATTCCAAGCGAATCTCGTATTGGTATAATTGGTACTGGACTAACAGGAATTGATTTGATGCGCTACCTTAAACACCAAGATAAAGGATATTCTGTGCACATTTTTTCTCGATACAATCAATTTTCATTGTATCGGGGCTATGAGCCAGAAATAACATTAACCCATTTGACAGTAGAAAATGTGCAACAAGCCAAAGCTCAACACAACGGCTTCGTTCCATTAAAGCAGATGATAGAATGGTTCTATTTAGAAGGTAAGGACAAGCAGGTTGATTTTGATGACTTACGAACAAGTTTTTCAAAAGGAACTAAAGAACAATTGGAAAGACAATTGCGTAATGATAAGGGTATCGGAATGCTGCAAGCTATTATCCATAAAATGGACGCTCATCTCGCAGATTTTATGCAAGTTTTAACAGAAGCAGATAAAGAAATCTTTTACTCCGAGTATGAACCCCTGTTTAAACACTTCAGGACGCCGATGCCAAAAGAGTCCTTGAAAGAATTGCTCCAATGGTGGAACTCTGGAGAAATCGACGTATGGGAAAGAATGCAGTCGGTTGAGGTAGATGCAGCTAAGTTCAAAGTGCTGGTCGCAGACGATGAAACAGTCGAAGTGGATTATTTAGTAAATGCTACCGGGCATGATATGAATGTTAAATCCTCTATGTATCAATCTGACTTGATGAATCAGTTAATTGAGAAACAAATCATAGAGCCAGAACGATTTGGCGGTGTGAAAGTCATTTGGCCTAGTGCAGAAGCGATCAGCCAACGATTTGGCATTCTGGAACGTTTATTTATTCATGGACAGCTTATTCAAGGGATACAATATGGAAACAATGCGCATTTATTGATGCAAAAGGCTTATCAGGTGGTCAATATCGATGCAAAGGAACAGATGAAAATCAAAAACTAGTAAAAAAGGAAGGAATAACAGGGCTAATCGACACGCTGTTATTTCTTTTCTTTTAGATAAAAAATCCTTAACTATTTTATGAGATGTGGCAGTTTTAGGGTAAATTAAAAGAGAAACTATGATAGACTGTAAATAGATAAACTGACTAAAGAGGTGATAGGATATGGTTGCAACCGTAATGAGTGGTAAATTATTATCCGATGAATTAAATGAAGAAATGCAGGTAGAAGTCCTCAAATTAAGAGAAAAAGGCCTGGTACCTGGTTTGGCTGTAGTGTTGATTGGAGACGATTCGGCTAGCCAGACTTATGTCAAAAACAAAGAGAAACGAGCAAAAAAACTAGGGATTCATTCTACAGTGGAAAGATATCCTGCAACGATTTCAGAAGTAGAATTATTGCGAGTTATCGATCGGTTGAACAAGGACGTTCATTTTCACGGCATATTGGTTCAGCTTCCTTTACCGAAGCACATTGATTCAACAAAAGTACTGGATGCGATTGACCCAGCTAAAGACGTAGACGGATTTCATCCCATTAATATGGGAAAACTGTTTATTGGCCAACCAGACCGGATTCCATGTACCCCATACGGCATTATGAAGTTATTGCAACGTTACAGCATCGATGTAGCGGGTAAAAATGCGGTCATTATTGGTCGCAGCAATATAGTCGGTAAACCTATGGCCCAGTTGTTGTTAATGAAAAATGCAACAGTTACGATAGCTCATTCAAAAACCAAAGATTTAGCTGCGTTAGCCAGCACGGCTGATATACTGGTTGTAGCTATTGGGCGTGGTCACATGATTACCAAAGAGTTTGTTAAGCCGGGTGCCGTAGTCATTGATGTAGGAATGAACCGTGACGAAAATGGCAAATTGATCGGTGACGTAAAAAGTGATGAAGTCCAAGAGGTGGCTGGTTTCCTTACACCTGTACCAAAAGGTGTAGGCCCAATGACTATAACGATGCTGATGTATCAGACTATCGAAAGCGCCAAAGCTACATTAACCGCGCAAGGCAAATTATAGGAGCAGTGAACGCATGACAAATGATTATTTAACCGTCTCCGCTTTAACCAAATACATCAAGCGCAAATTTGATTCGGATCCTTATTTGGAACGGGTCTACTTAACAGGAGAAATATCCAATTTCCGTAATCGACCGGGACACCAATATTTTAGCTTAAAAGACAATAATGCCGTTATTTCGGCTACGATGTTTAAATCGGCTTATCAACGTTTGAAATTCACTCCTGAAGAAGGAATGAAAGTGTTGGTTATTGGACGGATCTCCCTTTATTCTGAGCAAGGAAGATATCAAATTTACATTGAACACATGGAACCAGATGGAGTCGGGGCTTTATACCAAGCTTTAGAAGAAATGAAAAAGAAACTTAAACAAGAGGGGTTATTTGATGCACCAAAAAAATTGATCCCAACTTTCCCAAAACGGATTGCTGTTGTAACGAGTCCTAGTGGAGCCGTTATTCGAGACATTATGACGACCGTCAAAAGACGCTTTCCCATTGCAGAATTGGTGTTGTTTCCCACAAAAGTTCAAGGAAAACAAGCTGCTGATACAATTGTGGAAAGTATCCGTCAAGTCGAAGCCAAAGGGGATTTTGATACGTTGATTATTGCCCGAGGTGGAGGATCGATAGAAGATTTGTGGCCGTTTAACGAAGAAAAAGTCGCTCGTGCTATTTTTGCGGCTCAAACGCCTGTCATTTCATCGGTTGGACATGAAACGGATACCACTATTGCAGATTTAGTGGCAGATGTGCGTGCAGCTACGCCAACAGCAGCAGCGGAATTAGCCGTGCCGCAATTGACAGAAGAAATTGTGAAAATTGAACAGGTTTACTTACGTTTATTGAAAGGCTACCAACGCAAAGTAGAACGTGCTGACGAGCGTTTGAAACATAGCTTGAACTCTTATGTATTTAGACAGCCACAACGTTTATACGAGGGGTACACGCAGAATGTAGACATGTTAAGCGAACGCTTGGGTCGTGTGATGACTGAAAAAGTTACACTGTACCAACAAGACTTAAAATTATTTACCGTGCAATTGCAGACAGCTAATCCCAAAAATTTGGTTCGAAAAAATGAAGAATCACTAGAACAATTAAATCATCAATTACATCAAGAAATAACACGGTACATGGATATGCAAAAGCAACGATTGGATTATGGAATTCAATCATTGGATTATTTAAGTCCTTTAAAAATTATGCACCGTGGATACAGCTATGTCTTGAAAGAGGACAATATCGTCAAGGATGCCCAAGGTGTACAGTTAGGAGATACAGTGGACATTCACCTGTCAAAAGGAACGTTAAAAGCAACAGTAACTGAAAAAACGGAGGATTCAAATGACTAAAAAAGAAACGGCAAGTGAATTAGAAAACTTAAAATTTGAAGAAGCAATGCAACAATTGGAGCAAATCGTAGCTCAACTAGAACAAGGAGATGTTCCTTTAGAAGAAGCTTTAGATCAGTTCCAAAAAGGGGTTGCTTTGAGTAAATATTGTAAAGATAAGTTAGAAAATGCAGAAAAAACGTTAACGAAGATCGTGAATGAGAACGGTGAAGAAACGATATTCGATCAAGAGTTAGACGCCAATTAAGAAAGGAAGATAACTCGTATGGAATTTAGTGTATTCAAAAAAGAAGAAGCCCTTAAAGTAGAAGAACATATGTTGGACTGGTTAAACAAAACACAAACAACTAAAGGAACTTTGTATGAGTCTATGAAATATTCCTTGGCAGCAGGTGGTAAAAGAATTCGTCCCATGCTTTTATTGGCAGTAATCAAATCTTTGGATGGAAAAATTGAGAAGGGTTATGATACTGCAGCTGCTTTAGAATATGTTCACACTTACTCATTGATCCATGATGATTTGCCCGCAATGGATAATGATGAATTGCGTAGAGGAAAGCTGACCAATCATATTGTATTTGGAGAAGCCGTAGCCATTTTGGCTGGAGATGCTTTGTTGACGCAGTCATTTGAAATTATCGGCAAGAGCGATATTACAATGGAACAAAAAGTAGCCTTGACTGTTGCTTTAGCTCAAACTTCAGGACCAAACGGCATGGTAGCCGGGCAAGTAGAAGATATTGAAGGTGAAGGCAAATCTTTGTCTTTAGCTGATCTGAAAGCAGTTCATCGCAAAAAAACGGGTGAACTGATTCATTTTGCTGTTTTTGCGGGATGTATCTTAGCAGATGCTCCAGTCAAAATTCAAGAACAGTTGACTCAATTTGCAGAACATTTCGGTCTGGCTTTTCAAATACGCGATGATATTTTAGATGTTATTGGAAATGTAGAAGAACTGGGGAAAAATACTGGACAAGACGAACAGCATAGTAAGAGCACATATCCCCATTTAATGACATTGCCTGGCGCAAAACAAGCATTGGATAACGAGTTGAATGCTGCTGTGAGCATTTTGGGAGAAGTGAAGAATAGTTACCATACAGAAGATAAAAATATTGATATGACTTTATTGACTGATATGGTTGATTCGTTGAGGATTATGAATGAATAAGGAGACTAAATGAAAAAAGAACGGGCGGATAAGTTGCTTGTGCAACAAGGATTTGCAGAGTCAATAGACAAAGCACAACGCATGATCATGACAGGTAAAGTCATTACTGATAAAAATGAACGAATTGATACGGCTGGAGAAAAAGTCCCTTTAAATACGACTTTTAGAATCAAAGGTGCTCAAATGAAATATGTCAGCCGCGGCGGATATAAATTGGAAAAAGCGATGGATATCTTTAATGTGGACCTTAAAGATAAAATCTTGTTGGACATTGGTTCATCTACAGGCGGATTTACGGATGCTGCCTTACAGTACGGAGCGAAGTTGAGTTATGCTTTAGATGTTGGAACGAATCAATTAGCTTGGAAATTGCGTCAAGATCCTCGCGTAGTGGTTATGGAACAGACTAACTTCAGGTATAGCCAAGCAAAAGATTTCACATATGGGAAACCCAATGTAGCCTCAATTGATGTCTCCTTTATTTCTTTAAAGCTGATTTTACCTGTATTAAAAGAAATTATCTGTGAAGATGGAGACGTGCTGGCTTTGATCAAGCCGCAATTTGAAGCAGAACGAGAAGAAGTTGGAGAAAAAGG
Source organism: Desemzia sp. FAM 23990 (assembly GCF_045528485.1). NCBI lineage: Bacteria > Bacillati > Bacillota > Bacilli > Lactobacillales > Carnobacteriaceae > Desemzia > Desemzia sp. FAM 23990. The sequence goes on along the minus strand of NZ_JBGQQW010000008.1, from coordinate 86,463 downwards.
CATCATTCGCAGCCAAGTCACTCATCAGAAGGTCTTGGAAGACATTCTGATGTTTGCTACAGAAACGGGATATGATGTTGCTGGATTGGATTTTTCGCCAATTACAGGTGGTGAAGGGAACGTAGAGTTTTTAGCACATCTGAAATCTGTTTCTCGAGATAAAGGAGAAATGAGTCCCACCGTTGATATTCAACGAACCATTCAACGAGCTTACGCAACGTTTTTAAGTTGATCTCTATTTAAAATCTATTGAATCTTTATAAAGGATTTTGCTTGGTTATATGCAAAATCCTTTTTTAAAAAATGGAGATACTAAATTATTTTTAAGAAAAAGTGTATGTTCAAAATAGGCGTTATTTTATTTTGATTCTACTGTTAAATGAGCGGTATCTGCAAATTTTGCTTTCTAATTTGGAATAAGTAAGATAGAATGAAGTTAAAAATCAGCACTTAATTTGCATAAGATGAGGTGGATAAGTATGAAGAAAAAAGATCGTCATCGGCTGTTAAAAGAAATCATTGAAGAACGTGTAATAGAAAAACAAGAAGATTTTGTGCGTATATTACATGAAAAAGATATTGAAGTAACTCAAGCTACAATCTCTCGAGATATTAAAGAATTGCATCTGATCAAAGTGCCTGCACCAGCTGGAGGTTACCGGTATAGTCTTCCACCGGATATGAATTATGATACATCAAAAAAACTCGAACATTTATTGCAAGATGCTTTTATTTCAATAGACTATCAAGATTATTTTATTATGATTCATACTATTCCAGGAAATGCTTTTGCTTTAGGTGCGCTGGTAGACGCTTCAAATTTTGAAGGGGTCTTTGGTACTATTGCTGGCGATGATACATTGCTGGTGATCTGCCGCTCCTCAGCAGACGCTTTAAATTTAAAAGAGCATATCATTCAATTAATTTGACTACTAGAGAGGTCTTTTGGAGGTAGTGAATGTGTTACAAGAATTAGCGATTAAAAACTTTGCTATTATTCACGATTTGACGTTAAGTTTTGAAAAAGGCATGACAGTTCTGACAGGGGAAACTGGAGCTGGTAAATCCATTATTATTGATGCTGTCGGATTGATAGCAGGTGGAAGAGGTTCGAGTGAATTTATCCGTCATGGTGCAGAAAAATGTACTTTAGAGGGACAATTTGCAGTAGAAAAGAATCCGGCAACTCATGCCTTATTGGATAAATATCAAATCGAAATAGAAGAAGAAACAATTGTTGTACAAAGAGACATTCATCGCAATGGTCGTAATGTGTGCCGTGTGAATGGACATTTGGTAAATATTAGTACTTTGCGCGAAATTGGTGAAAGTTTGATTGATATTCATGGTCAAAGCGAACATCAAGAATTGATGCATGCAGAAAGACATTTAAATATGTTGGATCAGTTTGGAGATAGTGAATTGATTCAACTGAAAAACGCGTATGAAGCTACTTATAAAGAGTACAAAGAAATAGAAAAGAGTTTTTTAAACAATCAATCAAGTGAGCAGGAATTGGCTCAACGTGTAGATATGCTTCGTTTTCAAACAAATGAAATCGAAATGGCTGAACTAACTATTGGTGAAGATACTACACTGGAAGAAGAAAAAAATTTATTGTCTAATTACCAAAAAATCGTTGCATCTCTTAGTTCAGCTTATGAAGCTTTGCAAGGGGAAGAGTATGGTGGAGTTGATTTGATTGGGAATGCGATGTCAGCTTTAGAGACGATCGAAGATATAGATAGTACTTACAAGCGTATTTCAGAAGCCATTTCAAGCAGTTATTTCCAACTGCAAGAAGCAGCTAGCGATATTTTAAAAGAACAAGATGATTTGGCGTATGATGAAAATCGCTTAAACGATATTGAAAAACGGCTGGAAATCATTCACCAGTTAAAGCGGAAATATGGTGAGTCGATAGAGGAAATCTTAGCGCATTATGAAGACGTATCGATCGAACTAGAGAATATCTTAAATAGAGAAACGCATATTTCGCAATTGATTGAAAAATTAGCAGCGTTAAAACAAACTTTACTGAAGCAAGGAAAAAAATTGTCTCAAAAGAGAAAAGAAACAGCAGCAAAATTGCAGACGGCTATTCAAGAACAGCTAAAAGAATTGTATATGGATAAAGTACAATTTGAAGCTCATTTTCTGAACTCGGATTCGAAAGAAACCATGATCTATGAAACAGGGATAGATCATGTGGAATTCTATATAGCGACTAACTTGGGTGAACCATTAAAACCTTTGGCTCGAGTAGCTTCAGGCGGAGAACTATCTCGTGTGATGTTAGCGTTAAAAACAGTCTTTTCGAAATCGCAAGGAATCACGAGTATTATATTTGATGAGGTAGATACGGGTGTAAGTGGACGTGTGGCTCAAGCAATAGCAAATAAAATCTACCGAGTAGCGATTAACTCTCAAGTACTCTGTATCACGCATCTTCCACAAGTAGCAGCCATGGCAGACAATCATTTGTACATTTCAAAAGCTGTTGTGGAGGATCGCACAGAAACAAGTGTCAGCAAATTAAAAGATGCTCAACAAATTAATGAATTAGCTCGTATGTTAGCCGGAACAGAAATTACTAAGCTAACTATGGAACACGCCAAAGAACTAAAAGAACTCGCGTACAAGGAAAAGAGAGTGAAGTAAGGCGTTTAGCTTTCCGTACAAAACAGCCCATACGAAAGTTAGGTGCACTTTACCTAACATTCGTATGGGCTGTTTTGGGAGTGAGAGCTGCCTTACGCAACTCGTCTAAGAGCAGAGAGAGAAGTACGGCGTTTAGTCCATCGAACATAACAACTCACCTAACAGTTAAGCGTCTTTCCTAACAGTTGGGGGTTATATAACTCGTCTAAGGAATTGAAGTATCGGTGTTATCATTCACAATATTTTTCAAATCAAATACTAAAGAAACGAGCTGAAACAGTTAGTTTCAACTCGCTTTTTTAGGTTAAACAAAATTCATTAATGTGTAAAGAACGGATAAGAGACCTGAACCTAACATTGCAAATAGAATGATGACAATGAAAAATTTAAGACCTTTTTTTTGTTTTTTTGAATTCTTATGATTGTTCACGCAGATTTTCCCTCACTTTCATACGTGTTTTGTCTAGTTTACAATATGCAGATCTATTTTTACAAGTTACTTTACAAAATCTTTAGAAATAATCATTCTTTTTCATCCAATAAGCTGTCACAGCTGCTAGAAGAACCGTTGCAAAAAGGAGGATCCAAAAGCCGAAAGGAGACTGTTCAAAAGGAACAGGTACGTTCATCCCCCAAAGCGAACCGATGATTGTTGGAATGGTTAAAATAAAGGTTATAGAAGTTAAAAATTTTACAATGATATTTAAGTTATTGGAAATCACTGATGAGAAGGTGCTGCTTAACTGATTTAGTAATTTATCCGTTTTAGCAGCCATGACTTCGGCTTGATAGTTTTCTACCATAACGTCACGTAATAAATCTTCATCTTTTGCTTTTTTTGTAAAGTTTTCTAACTCTTTCAACCGCGAAATAACAGGATGATTGCTGTTTAAAGCACTGTCTAAGAAAACAAGACTTTTTTGTAATTCCATCAGGTCAAATAAGTGTTGGGATTTAGAAGATTTCTTTAGTTGTACTTCCAAGTCTTCCGTAGCTTCGTTTATTTCTTTTAAATAAGTAATAAATAACGAGGCTATCACCATAGAAACCTTCAAGACAAATTCGAAATTGGTATCGCAATCTCCTATCTTATCTGAATCTGGTTCCATAAAAAGAGTTAAAAATTCTGGAGTTTCATTCGTCGCAGTAATAAGTGTATCATTTGTTAAAATAATGGACAGAGGACGAGTGATATATTCCGTTAAATTTAATCGGTTTTTTATTTTTTTGGGATATAAAAGTACAATCAGACTAGGTGTATCGTCGTAACTTGGATCTAATTTTTCGTAACGAGAAACCTCGTCGTTATCAAAAGCTCCAGTTAAATAATCTATAGGAAAATCATATAGATTCACTAAATTGTTTAACTCAGCCTCATTTGCTCCGGTAACATGGATCCACGTAGAGCGAGTATTATCTGGATCAGGATTTGGTACCGTATTGCCATTTTCGTCTTGCTTAAAATATTCAATCATGAGTTCACCGCCGTATTTGACATAATAATGTTGCTTCTTTTCTTCTATTGTACCCGATATTCGAGGAAAATGGGGATTAATACATGTTTATTAAAGATTTTTAGAAAATCGAATAAATGAAAACGAATAATGTGACTTTAATAATTTGTGATTGTCTGCTAAAATTGATAATGAAACGTAAGGCTTCAAAAATAGGACTTTATTTGCTTTGAAGGGAGAATGTAATACATGAGTAAACAACAAATCGGTGTTGTAGGAATGGCCGTAATGGGAAAAAATTTAGCATTGAATATTGAAAGCAGAGGCTATTCTGTTTCAATCTACAATCGTACTACTGCCAAATCAGAAGCAGTGATCGAGGAAAACCCAGATAAAAAATTGGTACTGACTAAATCAATAGAAGAATTTGTCGATTCTTTAGAAACTCCAAGACGTATCGTTTTAATGGTACAAGCTGGAAAAGGGACAGATTTAGTGATCCAATCATTATTACCTCATTTGGACAAAGGGGACGTATTGGTTGATGGAGGAAATACTTTTTTCAAAGACACTATCCGTCGCAGCGAAGAATTAGCTGAATCTGGAATCAACTTTATCGGAACAGGAGTATCCGGTGGAGAAGAAGGTGCCCTTAAAGGACCAGCAATCATGCCAGGTGGTCAAAAAGAAGCTTACGATTTAGTAGCTCCAATTTTGGAACAAATCGCTGCTAAAGCACCAAGTGACGGCGAACCTTGTGTAGCTTACATCGGGCCAAACGGAGCAGGACATTATGTAAAAATGGTGCATAACGGAATCGAATACGGAGATATGCAATTAATTGCTGAATCTTACCACTTATTACGTGAAGTCGTTGGTTTATCTGTTGAAGAAATCGCAGAAGTTTTCAGAGAATGGAACCAAGGCGAATTGGATAGTTTCTTAATCGAAATTACTGCTGATGCGTTAACGAAAAAAGATCCTGAAACAGGCAAGCCGATGGTCGAAATTATTTTAGATCGTGCTGGAAACAAAGGTACTGGTAAATGGACTTCTCAAAGTGCATTGGACTTAGGTGTTCCGCTTCCATTGATTACAGAATCTGTATTCGCTCGTTACATTTCTGCACTGAAGAGTGAACGTGTGGAAGCAAGCAAAGTATTGCCGAAACCAGCCGCTTATTCATTTGATGGCGATAAAAAAGAATTGGTTGAAAAAATTCGTCAAGCATTGTACTTTAGTAAAATCATGAGCTATGCTCAAGGATTTGCACAAATGCGTACAGCAAGTGAAGAATATGATTGGAACTTGCAATACGGGGAAATTGCGAAAATTTTCCGTGCTGGTTGTATCATCCGTGCTCGTTTCTTGCAAGAAATAACAGATGCATACGATCGTAAACCTGAATTGAAAAACTTGGTACTGGATGAATACTTCATGGACATTACCAAAAATTACCAAGATGCTGTTCGTGATGTGATCGGAATTGCTGTTAAATCAGGTGTTCCAATCCCTACATTCTCTTCAGCAATTGCTTATTATGATTCCTACCGTAGCGAGAATCTACCCGCTAATATTATCCAAGCTCAACGTGATTACTTTGGTGCACACACTTATGAACGTAAAGACAAAGAAGGTACTTTCCACTTTGATTGGTACGGGGATAAAGGCCAAGAACAACTGTAACAGTAAAAAACTTTTTATAGCAGAACCTATTAATGTAAAGACAGGATTAGGACAAAAAGTTCTAATCCTGTCTTTACGAGCGTCTAAATTGACGGGGAAAGAATAGTTGGTCGGTCCATCAGCAGGAAGTCCTTCTCTATGCTCTCTTTAGACAGGCTGTGTCAAATATTTTTTCATTTTTGGATTAAACAAGAGACTCCATCACCATTCGCTAAATAATTTGAGACTTTGGAAAGTTGTTGTTCTCATTTTATTCTAATTTATGGTAAAATGGTAAAAGAGAAATGAGAAATTCATTGAGAAGTTTAAATAATCGTGCTATTGTAACAATGGCGTGTCAACGGATATGGATAAAAAAAGGAGCGAAATTACCTCTATGAGTAAAGTATTGATTATTGAAGATGAAAAGAATTTAGCTAGATTTGTGGAACTTGAATTGAAACATGAAGGTTACGAAACCGATGTACGTTACGATGGTCGTAATGGTCTAGAAGCTGCATTAGATGAAAAAGAACATTGGGATGTCATTTTGCTTGATGTTATGTTGCCTGAATTGAATGGGATCGATGTTTGTCGCCGTATTCGTCAAGTCAGCAATGTACCTATCATTATGATGACAGCACGTGATTCGGTTATTGACAGAGTTTCTGGATTAGACCACGGAGCAGATGACTACATTGTAAAACCTTTTGCAATTGAAGAATTATTAGCTCGTTTACGGGCTTTATTGCGTCGTATCGATATTGAAGGCGAACAAAATATGACCAAACAAACTACGGTCAGCTATCGCGACCTTGTTGTTGAAAAAGAAAATCGTATCGTTCGCAGAGGCGAAGAAGCTATTGAATTGACTAAACGTGAATATGAATTGATTTTAGAATTGATGGAAAACGTAAACGTTGTGTTATCAAGAGATGTTTTGCTGAATAAAGTTTGGGGATATGAAACAGAAGTAGAAACAAATGTAGTAGATGTTTACATTCGTTATTTGCGGAATAAACTGGATGTTCCAGGACATGAAAGTTATATTCAAACAGTGCGCGGAACAGGCTATGTGATGCGTTCGTGAGAGACTTCCTTAATAATAGGAACAAAGAAGCAAAGACATCTAAGCGGATTTCTCTAAAATGGAAATGGTCCATTATCGTAGCAATAGCTATTTTTCTGACGTACATGATATTTTCTGTTACCATCTTTTTCAGTTTTAGGCAGATTATGCTGAGTCAAGAAGATGAAAATGTAAAAGATGTTATTACAGGTGTAACGAATCGGCTAAATATTGAATCAGATGTATTAACCAAAGCGACGGTCTATCAAGCGCTAAGTCCTACGTACACACCCGCTGCTTCTGAAGTAGATGGGAACTTTGATCAGCGTAATCTGTTGATTGGTCCATCAGGAAATTACGAAGACACCCTCTATGCCGAGATGAGTGAAGAAGGTGTCGTTGTACGTATTTATAGTCCTACATCAAGGTTATTGTTTGAGTCTAAACCGAGTGATGTTTCGTTCGAACCAAAATCAAAATTAACCGTTAATTTGATTGATATCAATGGCAAAGAAGGAATAGCTGGAATTGCACCCATCTATTCCAGCCAAAACGGAATTTTGATTGGGTATTTGCACGTGACAAATGCACTACAAGATTATCATGATATGTCTGATCAAATTATTTCGGCTGTGTTTTTGATTGGAATATTTGCGTTTCTTTTTAGTGGCGTTACGGGATTCTTATTGGCGAGCAGATTTTTAAAACCTATAAAAACGATGACCAACACTATGAACGATATTCGCAAAGATACTCAATCACAATCTCGTATTCCTGTATCGGATACAAATGATGAACTGGCTTATTTATCAACAGTTTTTAACGATATGTTGGATAAAATGCAGCAGTATATTGAACAACAAAAACAATTTGTAGAGGATGTTTCTCACGAACTGCGGACTCCTGTGGCGGTTATGGAAGGTCATTTGAAACTATTGAACCGTTGGGGCAAGGAAGATCCTGAAATATTGGATGAATCCCTTTTAGCCTCCTTGCAAGAGATAGGGAGAATGAAGACACTGGTTCAAGAAATGTTGGATTTATCCCGTGCAGAACAAGTGGAGATTCATTACAAAAATGAAAAAACACCGATCAAGCAAGTGGTTCATCAAAATTTCAACAACTTTAAAATGATCCATCCTGATTTTGTTTTTAATTTAGATGATGATGTAGACGAAGAAATATACGTTTCCATTTACCGCAATCACTTAGAACAAATTCTCATTATATTACTAGACAATGCCGTTAAATATTCGACTGACAGGAATGAAGTGCATATATCTATTGCTTCGGATGATAAGTTCGTTCATGTAGCGATCCAAGATTTCGGAGAAGGCATGACACCTGAAGATGCGGATAAAATCTTTAATCGTTTTTACCGAGTAGATAAAGCCAGAAGTCGCCATAAAGGCGGAAATGGTTTAGGTTTATCTATTGCTAAAGAATTATTGTTGGGGTATAAAGGCAATATTTCAGTAGACAGTGTATTAAACCATGGTTCTATTTTTAGAATTACATTACCTATTTATAAAGAAACAGATAAACTAAACGGATAAACTGAATCAATTTGAAAAAAGCATTTGGGTTTTCCAGCCCAAATGCTTTTTCAAATGAATCATGCGGCGAAAAATAAAAAACATCTATCGTACGCAGATAGATGTTTTTTTCTGTGTTGTATTATTTATTTCGTTGTTTTCCAGCATTTCTACCTTGACTGCTATTGCGCTCTCGGTAAGAGGTCTGTGGAGTAGGTTCTTTTTCTTCTATAATTGTTGGACGTCTTTTTTTCAGTTCAACTTTTGGTTTGTTTTTGAACTCTTCTGCTAATTTAGCCTTCAATTTAGGTTTGAAAACCATATTTGTGATGAACGATTGTGCCATTGCAAATATTCCACCAGCGATCCAGTATAAAGCTAATCCGGCTGGAGAGGAGAAGGAAATCATTGTAATCATAATCGGACTCATAAACATCATGGTACGAGATTGTTTCTTTTGCTCAGGCGTCATTCCCATCATGGAAACATAGGCTTGTCCCAAGTAAATCGCTCCTGCAATAATTGCAAATGGAATATAAGATTCTCCCAGATTCACACCAAGGAAAGTACTGCTGGCAATTTCATTGGACAAATTGATCGCTTGATACATTGCTGTAAACACGGGCATTTGGATCAATAAAGGCAGACATCCGATACCACCAAGCATATTGATGTCATTGGCTTTATAAAATGCCATCATTTCTTGTTGAATTTCAGATTTTTCTTCATTTGTTTGTGCGTTTTTCAAAGCTGCTTGAATTTCATCCATTTCAGGTTTTACTAAAGCCATTTTTTCTTGCTGAACCAAAGCTTTTTTTGACTGGCTTAGATTCATTGGTAAGATAATGACTCGCACAATAATGGTGATCGCGATGATCGCTAAACCATAGTTGCCTCCAAAAAGGTCTGCTAACCGAATAATCAATTGTTGTAAGGGCGTCACCAAGTACTCATAAATAACGCCTGTAGGATTCCCATTTGTGTCGTAACTCATACATCCCGAAAGGAAAAGCATCAGCCCAGCGAGTGTTGCTGTTAATTGAACTTTTTTATTCTTTATCATTTTTCACAATCCTTCGTATAGTTTAAAAGTCAATACTAACGATAACTATACAGGATTCAATAAAGCATTTCAATTGCTTATAGAAAATTTAACACGTTCTTCAATAGTTGCATCTTCCTCTATAGTAACGTGTTCAACGTTAGCACTTGGAGAAGGCGATTTTCTTATAGCTTCAATAAATTCAGCTATTTTGTCTACTTCACCATTGGCTTCAATATAAACTGTTCCGTCATTTTCATTGCGTACGATTCCAGAAACTCCAATACGATCAGCAACTTGTTTGGTCGTATAACGAAAACCTACTCCTTGCACTAACCCTTCAACAATCATGCGGATTTTTCTTGTAGTTGGATCCATGGGCTGATTGATGGGAGAAGTTGTGGAAGAAGAGACCGAAGCTTTATTGCTTTTAGAATCACCCGTCAGTTTACCTTTTAGTTGTGAGAAAAAACTTTTCACTATAAAAACCCCCTTATCCATTTAAATTAAAAGAGATGTGAATCATCTCTGTCCGATACGATACATGAAAAATTCTACCGACTATTAAGCACTTCTATTTTATCGAGTTACACAATCAAGGTCAACTAATAGAGAAGACACTGAAGGAGATAACAAATCGAACTGACGCATTCCTTAGTATCGAAATTTTGTGTATAATGAGGAAGAGAGTATGCGAAAGGGGTAAAATGTTGGCTACTAAAAGAAAAAAAACAACTAAAAAAACGAAAAAGAAACAAAGTATCTCTATTGAAGTTATTGGATTTATATTTATTATTTTAAGTTTATTCTCTATTACAAGTGTAGGCTTTATTGGAGTATTAAGCGCAAATGCATTTCGATTTTTTGTTGGAGACACCTATCTGGGAGCCTCCATTTTATTAGGATTGTATGGGTTGTTTTTACTATTAAAAGGCGAGGAACCTCCTTTCAAAAATAAGCGTTTAGTTGGGATGTTCTTGTTGTATTTAGGCATTCTTCTGTTCCTGCATACCCGTCTCTTTACAGGGCTCATGGAACCTGGGACCAATGTCATCACAGCTACCTTACGCTTTTTTATGGTTGATTTAAGCAATAATGAATTGATACACCCCTTAGGCGGAGGTATGTTGGGGGCATTGGTTTATGCTGCCAGCTATTTTCTAGGAGCACAATGGGGAAGCTACTTATTCTCGGCTGTATTAGGAGTGATCGGCGTCTTCTTTATCTTTCAGTTATCTTTTGGAAAAGCGTTAGAGTATATCCGTTCGGGACTGAAATTTGTAGCGCATAAAATAGTAGAAGTGAGTTTAGTCGTAAAAGAAAAAACGCGGCAGAAACAAGCTACAAGAAAAGAATCTAACAAAAAAACCGAAAAAAAAACAGTTGTCAAAAAGACTGAGGCAAAAGAGCCGGTTCAGCCGAAAGAAAATTTATCTCTTGCAGACTCTGCTTCTATGGGAGAACAGAATGCAAACCATGAAAAAGCAGAACAAGTAACGTTAGAAATTGATAGTTATCAACAAAATCCATCTCTAAATCCAACAAAAGGTAATTCAGTCAATAAGGAGCAGGCGGCTTCTGAAGAATCTGAACAAGGCGAGGCAGTGCCGCTGGATTTTGATATTTCAGCTGAAGTAGAAAATGAAGATTATCAGTTGCCGCCATTTACATTGTTGAATGAAGTAGAGCATCAGGACCAATCTGGAGAATACAAAATTGTCGAAAAGAATGTTAGAAAGTTGGAAGAAACATTTGACAGTTTTGGCGTCGACGCTAAGGTAGTGAAAGCAAGACTAGGTCCAGCAGTCACGAAATACGAAGTTAAACCAGCTATTGGAGTAAAAGTGAGTAAAATCGTTAATCTAAGTGATGATATTGCGCTTTCTCTTGCAGCTAAAGATATTCGGATGGAAGCTCCTATTCCTGGAAAACCTTTTATTGGTATTGAAGTGCCGAATAATGAAGTAAATGTCGTCTCTTTCAGAGACGTGATGGAAAATTATGCGGGGAACAAAGAAAAAATGCTGGAAGTTCCACTAGGAAGAGATATATCAGGGAATATTGCATTAGCCGATTTAACCAAGATGCCTCATTTGCTGATTGCTGGATCAACGGGTAGTGGGAAATCAGTCTGTATCAATGGAATCATTACTAGTTTATTAATGAAATCCAAGCCGAATGAAGTCAAATTGATGATGATCGATCCTAAAAAAGTGGAGCTGAATGTATATAACGGGATTCCTCATTTGCTGACACCTGTTGTAACAAATCCTAAAAAAGCGGCACAGGCTTTACAAAAAGTAGTAGAGGAAATGGAACGACGCTATGAATTGTTTGCAACAACTGGAATGAGAAATATTACTGGTTATAATGAGCATGTCCATGAAAAAAACGCAGAAAATGGAGAAAACCAGCCTACATTACCATTCATTGTAGTCATTGTAGACGAGTTGGCTGATTTGATGATGGTAGCAAGTAATTCAGTAGAAGATGCTATCACCAGATTGGCACAGATGGCCCGCGCTGCTGGTATCCATATGATTTTGGCTACACAACGTCCAAGTGTAGATGTTATTACCGGTATCATCAAAGCCAATGTTCCTTCAAGGATTGCTTTTGCAGTTTCGAGTGGTACGGACTCCCGAACAATTATTGATAGCAATGGAGCCGAAAAGTTGCTCGGCCGTGGAGATATGTTGTATTTACCAATGGGACAAAATAAACCTGCCCGTGTCCAAGGAGCCTTTTTATCTGATTCAGAAGTTGAACGAATTGTTTCCTTTGTAACCACTCAGCAGTCCGCGAATTACGTTGAAGAAATGATGCCTTCAGACGAACCGGAAAATGCTCTGGCTGGAGAGGCAGAAGATGAATTGTTTGATGAAGCCGTATCTTTAGTGGTAGATATGGAAACAGCCAGCATTTCAATGCTGCAAAGGCGTTTTCGTATAGGTTACAATCGCGCTGCTCGTCTCATGGATGAAATGGAAATGAGAGGGATAGTGGGACCTTCTGAAGGAAGTAAACCAAGAAAAGTGAATCTGCAAAAAGAACCAGATGAACTGGAAGAAGACCCAAGACAAAATTAAAATGTGTAACGATTGGCTCCGAACAGGTTACGATTTATCTTAACTTGTCAAGAATTAAAAAAAGGTTAAAAAATGAACGATTTTAAGCAAAAACGGTTTCAATTATCGTTTTGTTATTTATTTTTTTGAATAATGATGTTAATATGAAAGCGAGGATGAATTGGTAGAGTATCAATTCAAACTACAAAATATTTTACGGGGGTAAATTATAGTGGAAAATCGCAATATTAAGCGTTTATTGGGGTTAGGATTAACAACAGGTTTGGTTTTAGCAGCTTGCGGAAATGGAGGAGACTCTGAGAATACAGAAACAACTTCTGATGAAGCAGGATCTGCGGAAGACTTTTCTATTATCATGGTTACAGACATCGGTGGAGTTGACGATGGTTCATTTAACCAATCAGCTTGGGAAGGTATGCAAGCTTGGGGAGAAGAAAACGGAAAAGAAGAAAACAATGGTTATGCATATATTCAATCTAATGAAGATTCAGAATTTGTACCTAACTTAAACCAAGCTGTTAATGGGAATTTCAATTTGATTTATGGGATTGGATTTAAATTAAAACCAGCTATGGAAGAAGTAGCTAGTGCAAATCCAGAGCAAAAATTTGTGATTATTGATGACGTTATTGAAGCCGACAATGTTGCTTCTGTATTGTTTAAAGACCATGAAGCTGCCTTTTTAGCAGGTGTTGCAGCTGCGTCAACTACTGAAACTGACCACGTAGGTTTTGTAGGTGGACAAGAAAGTGCTGTTATTGACCGTTTTGAAGCTGGTTTCTTAGCAGGTGTTTACGCTATTAATCCAGATATCACGGTAGATGTTCAATATGCTGAATCGTTTGGAGATGCTGCTAAAGGGAAACAATTAGCTGCTGCTATGTACTCAAATGGTGCGGATATCATCTATCACGCTTCAGGCGATACAGGTAACGGTGTATTTACAGAAGCTAGAGATCGTATGAATGCAAATCCTGATCAACAACTTTGGGTAATCGGTGTTGACCGTGACCAAACGGATGAAGGTAACTATGATGGTGGGAACTTAACGCTGACATCTACTCTTAAAGGTGTAGGCCAAGTTGTTCAAGATATGTCTAACGAAGCAATGGACGATACTTTTGCTGGTGGAGAAGTAAGCAACTATGGTTTAGCTGAAGACGGTGTTGATTTAACTGAAGGCAATTTAACTGATGAAGCTTGGGCTGCTGTTGAAGATTACAGACAACAAATCATTGATGGAACAATTGTAGTTCCTGAAAACCCAGACGACGTAACAGCTGAATAATTATTGGCATTCAGTATTACGTAAAATATAAATTTTTCTCTTAATAGAGCAAGCGTGCAAAACCCGAAAAACTCTGTATGGTTATTCTCTAAATTGTGATAGGCGGAAAATACGTTCTTTGGCAACCGTGAATCGATACAAGAGTTCGGGTTTTCACGCGTTTAAAAGTCTGAATGTCAGCGGCATTCATCACTACCCGTAAATAAGAACTTAGATAGAATTTATACATTGAAAAAGACCAAAGGGGGTTCGACCAAAATATTCTTTTGGACGGCTCCCTTTTATCATGCAAAGATTAAAAAAATCCTCATTAAATAAATGAATACTAGTATTTACCTTAAGAATTCGATAAAATATGTAAAAGTGAGTTCCCATCTTTAAAGCTTAAAAAGCAGACAAACGAATAAAGGAGTGAAATTATCATGCCCGACACAGCAAATGTTATTGAAATGCGTGGCATTACAAAACAATTTGGCAGCTTCAAAGCTAATGATAATATCAATTTGACGGTGAAAAAGGGAGAAGTTCATGCGTTATTAGGGGAAAATGGCGCAGGAAAATCAACATTGATGAACATACTTTCCGGATTGTTGGAACCAACTTCAGGTGAAATTTATGTAAATGGAGAAAAGGTACATATCACTTCTCCTAGTGCGTCATCTAAATTAGGTATTGGGATGGTTCATCAACATTTTATGTTAGTAGATCAATTTACCATTACTGAAAATATTATTTTGGGAACTGAGAAGACTAAATTAGGTTTCTTGGAAAGAAAAGAAGCACAACAAGAAATCAAAGAGCTTTCTGAACGTTATGGATTATTTGTAGATCCTTCAGCTAAAGTAGAATCAGTTTCAGTAGGGATGCAACAACGAGCAGAGATTTTAAAAACATTGTACCGTGGAAATGATATTTTGATTTTAGATGAACCAACTGCTGTGTTAACTCCTCAAGAAATCGCTGAATTAATGGATATTCTAAAATCGTTAACCAAAGAAGGAAAATCCATTATCATTATTACGCACAAAATCGAAGAAATCAAAGCTGTTGCTGACCGTTGTACGGTTATTCGACGTGGGAAAAGTGTCGATACAGTTGATGTTAAATCTACCTCACAACAAGAATTAGCAGACTTGATGGTTGGACGTTCTGTTTCATTTAAAGTGGATAAAATGCCTGCGCAACCTAAAGATCCGGTATTAACGATAAAAAATCTTGTAGTAAAAGAAAATCGTGGCCTAGAAGCCGTTAAAGACTTAAGTTTAGAAGTTAGAGCGGGTGAGATTCTAGGAATTGCTGGAATTGATGGCAATGGTCAAAGTGAATTGATTCATGCAATCACTGGATTAGCAAAAGTAGAATCTGGAACGATCACTTTAGAAGGTCAAGAGATCCAAAACTTGCCGCCGCGAGTGATTACAGAAACAGGTTTAGGACACATACCAGAAGATCGACACAAATACGGACTTATTTTACCGATGACTATTTATGAAAATATGGCATTACAAACTTATTATAAAGAACCATTTAGCAAGAATACTTTCTTGAATAAAGATGCTATGCAAGAGAGTGCTCGTAAATTGATTGAACAATATGATGTTAGAACACAAAGTGAAAATAGTACTGCTGAGTCATTATCAGGAGGAAATCAGCAAAAAGCCATTATTGCACGTGAAATTTCCCGCCAACCTAAATTCTTGATTGCGGCTCAACCCACTCGTGGATTAGATGTTGGAGCAATAGAGTACATTCACAGCAGTTTAGTAGAGCAACGGGATAATGGAAAAGCTGTTCTTTTAATGAGTTTTGAATTAGATGAAGTTATGAATGTATCCGATCGTATTGCTGTAATGTACGAAGGAAAAATTGTAGGAATTGTTGATCCTAGAGAAGTTACCGAGCAAGAATTAGGGTTGCTAATGGCAGGTTCTTCATTAGAAAAAGCAAAAGCTTCAGAAAGTCAAAGCGGAAAGGAGTCAGCAAATGTTAAATGAGAATAAAAAGACCTTAACAAATTTGACGGTTCCTATTTTATCTGTTGTATTGGGATTAGTTTTGGGAGCAGTCATTATGCTTGGATTTGGCTATGACCCGATAGCTGGATACCAATCCATGATAAACGGAGCTTTAGGAAGTCCCTTTTATATTGGAGAAACTTTGCGTTATGCAAGCCCCTTAATTATTATTGGATTAGGTTTTTCCATTGCTAATTCAGCTGGTTTCTTTAACATTGGGCTTTCTGGACAAGCTTTAATGGGTTGGCTTGTATCCGTTTGGGTAGCGATTAGTTTTCCAGATGTTTCAGGATTCATTTTACTGCCTGTTAGTGTAATTGTCGGAGTATTAGCTGGGGCAATATGGGCTGGTATTGCAGGCGTATTGCGTGCTTACTTTGGAACAAGTGAAGTTATCATTACGATTATGCTAAACTATACAGCTCTTCATGTAACCAATTATTTGATTCGTAACGTGTTGACTGATTCATCAGATGCAACATCTCGTATTCCAGAACAAGCAAGCCTTCGAATGGATTGGTTGTCTCAATTAGCTGGTGGTTCGCGTGTGAATGCAGGGTTGTTTATTGCAGTTGTAGTAACGATTTTAGTATGGGTCTTTATGACTAAAACGACTATGGGGTATGAAATCCGATCTGTTGGAATGAACCCGTTTGCTTCTCAATATGCAGGTATGAATGCTAAGAAAAATATTATTTTGTCTATGCTGATCAGTGGTGGATTAGCTGGATTAGGCGGAGTTTTAGAAGGATTAGGAACATTTAACAATATCTTCGTTCAAGCAGGTATTCCTAATGTTGGGTTTGATGGTATGGCCGTGGCGTTATTAGGGTTGAGTCATCCTATCGGAATTGTTTTTGCAGGATTATTATTTGCAGTACTGAAAATTGGTGGAGCAAGTATGCCTCTTGGATCTGGCGTACCAACTGAAGTGGTAGATATTGTTATTGCATCAATCATCTTCTTTGTTGGAGCAAACTATTTGATTCGATTCTTTATCAATAAATTTTCCGGTAAAAAAGATGTCAAAGGAGGAGTGAAGTAAAATGGATATCGTTTCATTATTACAACTAGTAGTTTCCTCAGCATTGATGTATTCTGCACCTCTAATCTTAACAGCATTAGGCGGTACTTTTTCTGAAAGAAGTGGAATTGTAAACGTTGGATTAGAAGGGATTATGGTGATTGGGGCTTTCTCATCTATCGTATTTAATCTTTCTTTTGCAGGACAGTTAGGAAATATGACCCCTTGGGTAGGTATGATTATCGGTGGATTATTCGGAGCAGCATTTTCTTTAATTCATGCTGTAGCTACTGTTAATTTAAGAGCCGATCACATTATCTCAGGTACAGTAGTCAATTTAATGGCACCGGCTTTAGCTATCTTTTTGACTCGTATCCTTTATGATGGACGTGGACAAACAGATTTTATTTCTCAAAACTTTGGGATTTCAGATGTACCTCTATTAGTGGATATTCCGGTAATAGGAGATATATTCTTTAACAATACTTATTTACCAGCTTTCTTTGGTATCGTGGTAGCTGTTTTATGTTGGTTTATCTTATTTAAAACTCGCTTTGGCCTAAGACTAAGAGCAGTTGGTGAACACCCGCAAGCAGCAGATACATTAGGAATCAATGTTTACGCTATGAAATATTCAGGAGTGTTAATTTCTGGAGTTTTAGGTGGTATGGGTGGAGCGATTCAAGCCCAATTGATTTCTTCTCAATTTGCGGCATCTACCATAGCTGGTCAAGGATTTATGGCTATGGCTGCAATGATTTTTGGTAAATGGAATCCACTTGGAGCAATGGGAGCAGCGATTTTCTTTGGTTTAGCACAAAGTTTAGCTGTTACCGGTTCTTATATCCCAGTTATCAATACCATTCCAAGTGTCTTTTTAGATATCGCTCCATACGTCATCACTATTGTAGTATTAGTAGGAGTAATCGGAAAATCAGAAGGACCAGCAGCAAATGGTGTAACATACATCAAGTCAAAATAAGAACGTGGAACAGAATAGTTTGACTCGTTGAGCATTTTTCATGAAGTCAGCATCCTCTTTTTCCATTCAAAAAAAAGTGTTGCAGTTCATTTATTGAGCTGCAACACTTTTTTTTATTTGTTTTCCAATCCCTTTATTTTTCAAGCTATTTCAACTAAGATAAATAAGTGCAGTTTATTTGATTGAGGAGGAATAACTATGGTGACGAACCTAGCAAAAGGGGTCCATTTACACGTATTACCAACAAAAAAATATAAAACGATTCAAATCAGCTTGAAATTCAAAACACCTTTGAAGAAAGGATTAGCCACGAGAAGAACACTAATCGCTAGTTTGTTAGAAGTAAACAGTAAAAAATACCCTAATCAAACAGCTTTAAGATCAAAACTGTCTGATTTATACGGTGCTGGTTTTGGAACGACCATTTCCAAAAAAGGTTCTTATCATATCTTCTCTGTTGGAATGAGTATAGTAAATGATAAATTTATCAGTATGGAATCAAACTTATTAGAGGAAGCAGCAGATTTTCTGAAAGAAATTTTATTCTATCCAAATGCTGAAAATGATGCCTTCGATAAGACAACATTTACTCGCGAAAAAGCCAAACTGGCTGATGATTACGACAGTCTTTTAGATGATAAACAAACATATGCTAAATTAGCTTTGCTGCGCTTATTATTTGAAGATGAAAATCAACAAGTGCCGAGTATCGGATTGAAATCCGACCTTAAATCGATTACCAGTGAAAGTCTATTTAACGATTATCAAGATTTATTATCTCATGATGAGATAGACATATATGTTTTAGGAGATGTAACAGAGGAAAAAGTAGCCGAAGTGTTTACTAAATTTGAGTTTGAAGATAGATTGAAGAAGGAAACTCCCATTTTTTATAGGGAAGAAGCCGTACCGACTGCGAATCAACAAATGGAGATCCAAGAAGTTACACAAGCTAAGTATAATTTAGGATACACTACTCCTGTTTTTTACCATGATGAACATTATTACGCTGGTCAAGTTTTTAATGGGCTGTTTGGTGGTTATCCGCATTCTAAGTTGTTTATGAATGTACGTGAAAAAGAGAGTTTAGCTTACTATGCTTCAAGTTCTTTAGATACCTTTAACGGAACTATGATCGTTCAAACGGGAATTGATAGTAAAGAAGTTGAAAAAGTAAAAGAGATTGTGACTCAACAACTGATAGAAATGCAAAATGGGAATTTTTCGGAAGAAGATTTTCGACAAACTAAAAGCATGTTGAAAAATAGCGTGATTCAATCTGAAGATAATCCAGGTTCTGTTATTGAACGCACATATGCGAATCAACTAGCATTAGACAAGGTCATTGATACTGACGAATGGATTTCAAAACTTGAACAAGTGACTAAAGAAGAAGTCATTTTTGTTGCTAAAGAAGTACAACTGAAAGCAACTTTCTTTTTAACAGGAGGCACAGCGGAATGAAGAAAATCAAATACGACCAATTGCAGGAGACACTCTATACAGAAACAATGGGCAACGGCTTAACGGTAACCTTACTGCCTAAAAATGAGTTTCATAAAACCTATGCGTTATTCACAACCAATTATGGTTCAATCGACAACACCTTTGTACCATTAGGAAAAGAAGAAATGGCAACTGTTCCTGACGGCATCGCCCATTTCTTAGAGCATAAATTATTTGAAAAAGAAGATGGCGACGTCTTTCAAAAGTTCGGGAAGTTTGGCGCTTCAGCAAATGCTTTTACCAGCTTTACACGTACAAGCTATTTATTTTCGAGCACTGAAAAAGTGAAAGAAAACTTGATGACGTTAATCGATTTTGTACAAGAGCCTTATTTTACTGAGGAAACAGTTAACAAAGAAAAAGGGATCATTGCTCAAGAGATACAAATGTATGATGATGAACCAGATTGGCGCCTATTTTTTGGATTACTGACGAATCTGTATCCTAAACACCCATTACACATCGACATTGCTGGAACAGTAGAGAGTATCATGGATATTACAGCGGATGATTTATATGAAAGCTACCATACTTTTTATCACCCCAGCAACATGAATCTTTTTGTTGTCGGCAAATTAGACCCAGAACAGATGATGCAGGAAATCCGAGACAATCAAAAGAACAAACAATTTGCCGACCCCAAAGAAATTGTACGTTATTTTCCGGAAGAAACGGTTGAGGATATTGAAGCGTACAGTTCGATAACATTGCCTGTCAATCGTCCTAAAAGTATTATCGGTGTCAAAGGAGTAACAGAGCCTCCAACTGGAAGAGACGGATTAGCTTATAAAACCAAGATGAGTATTCTGTTGAGTTTATTGTTCGGTACAACGTCTAAAAATTATTTAGCCTTATACGATTCTGGTTTAATTGATGACAGCTTTTCCTATGATTTTACGATGGAGCGGTCGTTCCATTTTCTAGATGTAGGCAGTGATACGAAAGAGCCTGAAAAGTTTGCTCAGACTATTAAAGAATTGTTGTTGTCAGCTAAAGATAGCTCAGAGCTGAATGAAGAGCATTTGATGTTAATCAAAAAGAAAATGATTGGGCAGCATTTGCAATCGTTGAATTCCTTAGAGTATATTGCGAATCAATACAGCCAAGAGCTGTTTGGAGAAGCTACTTTATTTGATATGGTCCCGATCATTGAATCGATTCAACTTGAAGATATAAAAGAAGTAGCAGCTAAGTTCATGGTATCAGAACACATGAGTACATTTAGTATTCTGCCTAAAGGAGAATAAGCTCATGAAATTTGCGTTGATTATGGGAGCCAGCGGAGGAATCGGACAAGCGATTGCTTTTGAATTAGCTCAAGATAGTTGGTCTTTGTATTTGCATTACAACAACGGAAGAGACACTGTAGAACAACAGATAAAAGAATTGCAGGAACAATTTCCCAAACAGGACTTTTTTGCCTTGCAGATGGATATGAAAAGAGAAGAGTCAGTTTCGAAGTTCGTTGAAAACTTGTTTCAAGTAGATGCAGTTGTATTTGCCAGCGGTTTTACAGAATATCACTTATTGACAGAAGTAAGTGTAACAGAGATACACGATTTGTTAGCAGTTCATCTCACTACGCCGATTCAAATTATTCAGCTGCTTCAAACTAAACTAGCTAAATCTGAATTTGGACGTGTGGTGTTTATCAGTTCGGTCTATGGAGAGGCTGGCAGTGCAATGGAAGTGATGTACAGTACAGCTAAAGGAGCTCAATCGGCATTTGTCAAAGCTTACAGCAAAGAAGTGGCCAGTCTGGGAATCACAGTAAATGCCCTTGCGCCTGGTGCAATAGAGACAACTATGATCCAAGATTTTACGCCTGAAGAATTAGAGGCACTAAAAGAAGACATTCCTGTGGGAAGATTGGGGCATGTACAGGATGTTAGTTTTTGGGTAAAGCAATTAGTAGATAAAAGAAGTGAGTATTTAACAGGCCAAACGATTACGGTAAGCGGCGGCTGGTTAAGATAAAAAAGGATGTTTTTTTAAAAGCAGATTCAAGAATTGTTAAGGAATTTCTTAAAAAACAGCAAAAAAGATGTTTCTCATTATAGGGGTATGTTATACTCTTAGATGAATGAGATTTATATGCTCACTAATTTCATAGAATAGGAAGGTGAGAAGCTCTGTGGCAGAAGTAGGAGAAAAATTACAAGAAGCCCGAAAAGCTAAGGGATATACTTTAGACGATTTACAACAAATTACGAAAATTCAAAAACGCTATTTGATTGCCATTGAAGAAGGCAACTACAATGTGATGCCAGGTAAGTTTTATGCACGAGCGTTTATTAAACAATATGCCGACACAGTAGGTTTAAACGGAGATCAATTGCTAGAAGAATACGATGATACCGTTCCACATACACATGATGAAGAATTCGTTGAAAAAGTATCTTCCAGTCAAACGAGATCAGGGAATAAGAAACAAGATTCTTTTCTGGAAAAAGTTCAAGACCATTTGCCAACGATTTTAATCGTATTGTTGGTGATTGCAATCGTTGTGGCTATTTATGTAGCCGTAACTAATTCAGCAAGCAATAACTCGGAAAATATGATATCGGTAGATTCCTCGACTGTCGTCTCAAGCGAAAATGAAAGTTCAGCTCAAGAAGAGGAAGAATCTTCTGCAGAAGAAAGTTCTCAAAGCGAATCAGAAGAATCTGAATCTGCGCCAAGTGTAGAATTGGTCTCTTCTACTGGCTCATCTTCTGTGTATTCTATTTCAAGTCCTGAAGAAACCAACACAGTTACTTTAGCTGCAGAAGGCGGCGATACTTGGGTAAGTATTGCGGCTGATGGATCAATGGTAGAACAAGGATTGGTCAGTGATGGAGATACATTGGATGCTGAAGTTCCAGCAGGGACACAATCTGTGGTAATGATCATTGGCAGTGCTCCAAATACGACTATTCAATTGAATGGACAAGCGATTGAATATGCACCAGAAGCTTCTGAAAATGTACGCCAAGAAATTGAACTTCAATTTGAAACGAATGCTTCAGGATCTGACACAGAATCTGAAGAGTAAGCACACAAAATTAAACCAACAGTAAGAAGTCCTGTGGTATTGTGCCACAGGCTTTCTTGCTTTTTAAAGGAGGATTTGCAGTGAATTTACCGAATAAATTAACTGTCGTCAGAATCATTTTAATTCCCGTTTTTATGCTCATCATTCTTGCGCCATTGAATTGGGGAGAAATCAGTGTTCTAGGATCTACAATTGAAGTGACTCAAATTGTAGGAACGCTTGTCTTTATTGTCGCTAGTTTTACGGATTGGCTAGATGGACATATAGCACGCAAAAGAAATTTGATTACGAACTTTGGGAAATTTGCCGATCCTTTAGCGGATAAATTACTTGTTGCTACAGCGATGATTATTTTAGTAGGACAAGATCTTGCACCTGCTTGGGTAGTTGCGATTATTATTATGCGAGAATTAGCGGTAACAGGGCTTCGTTTACTATTGGTTGAACAAGGCGGAACAGTTTTAGCAGCTGCTTGGCCTGGAAAAATCAAGACCAATACTCAAATGTTTGCTATCATATTCTTGTTGTTAAATGATTTTCCATTTGGGTTGTTGCCTTTTTCTATTGGGGAAGTCATGTTGTACATTTGTCTGTTCTTTACGATTTATTCAGGAGCAGATTACTTTATCAAAAACAGTCAAATTTTTAAAGGTTCCATGTAATCCATTCATTATAAAGTGGCTATACCAAAAAGATTCTTTTGGTATAGCCACTTTACGTTTGTTAAGAGATAAATTGTGCTAAAATTAAAAAAGAAGATGCTTCATTGTGTATAGTATAGAAAGGGGATAAATAAATGAACGCTGAAATTATTGCAGTAGGAACGGAACTTTTATTAGGGCAGATCGTGAATAGTAATGCCAGTTATTTATCCAGCGAATTAGCAGCACTGGGAATTG
Source organism: Desemzia sp. FAM 23990 (assembly GCF_045528485.1). Taxonomy (NCBI): domain Bacteria; kingdom Bacillati; phylum Bacillota; class Bacilli; order Lactobacillales; family Carnobacteriaceae; genus Desemzia; species Desemzia sp. FAM 23990. The sequence continues at coordinate 63,200 of NZ_JBGQQW010000008.1, read as the reverse complement.
ATGTATTTCATCATACTGTTGTAGGAGATAATGAACAACGTTTAAAGGAAGCTGTTGAAATAGCTGAACAAAGAGCAGATTTAATTGTCTTTTCTGGAGGCTTGGGGCCTACTAAAGACGACATAACAAAACAGGTCTTAGCGGATCATTTGGGGCTGTCTTTAAGAGTAGATGAAAAAACGGAACAACAAATCACTAATTATTTTAACGAAATGAAGCGAGAAATGACGACAAATAATCAGCGGCAAGCGCTAGTCATTGAAGGAGCTGTTGTTTTAAACAATCAGTCGGGTTTAGCAGCAGGGATGTATTTAGAGCACGAAAATAGAAAATACATTCTCTTGCCGGGCCCCCCAAATGAGTTAAAACCTATGTTTAGAGACGAAATTGTTCCCATTTTATCGGTACGCGCAGAGGATACTGAAATCTTAGTCTCTCGAGTCTTGCGTCTATTTGGTATTGGAGAATCACAATTAGCAGATACTTTAGCAGACATTATAGACAATCAAACGAATCCTACGATTGCTACTTATGCTGGAGAGAATGAAGTATCTATTCGTATAACGGCTAAAGAAAAAACGGCTGAAAAATGCAATCAACTGCTGGATGTACTAGAAAACCAAGTGCGAAATCTTGTAGGGGAATACATTTATGGTATAGGAAGCGATACTTCTTTAGCTCAAGTAGTAAGGGATTTATTAGTGGATAAAGATTATCGTATTACTGCAGCAGAAAGTTTAACGGGCGGGTTGTTCCAAAGTACACTGGTCAATATTCCTGGGTTAAGCTTAAACTTCATTGGAGGATTAGTCTCTTACAGTGAAGGAGTAAAAGAAAATGTACTAGGAGTAGCCAAAGAAACGATCGATCATTATGGTGTTGTGAGTTTTGAGTGCGCAACAGAGATGGCGGACAGAATAAAAGAAATGTTTGACGCAGATATCGGAATATCTTTTACAGGATATGCTGGTCCAAAAGAAATCGATGGAGAAAAGGCAGGTAGTGTTTGGATCGGGTTAGCTGTATCCGGAAAAGAAACTACGGCTTATCATTCCCATTTTGTCAAAGATCGTAATAACAACCGACAACGTACAGTACTCACTGGATTAGATATCGTTCGCCGTTTATTGTTGGATTTACCGTCAAAAAAAGTTAATAATTAACCGAATGTTTGTTCGCTTTTTTCTTGCTTTTTAGTTTCCAAACAGTTATGATTAACAATGTATCAAGGAAAGATTGCAGGATAAATTAAAGTTAAACTAAACAATAGATAAATGAATTCAGGGAGGATACAACATGTCAGAAGATCGTAAAAAAGCGTTAGAAGCGGCATTGAAAAAAATTGAAAAGAACTATGGAAAAGGTTCAGTAATGAAAATGGGAGATAAAGTAGATACAAAAATTTCTACTGTTTCTTCTGGTTCATTGACTTTAGACGTAGCTCTTGGTGTAGGCGGATACCCAAGAGGGAGAATCATTGAAGTCTACGGTCCAGAAAGTTCTGGGAAAACGACTGTTGCGTTGCATGCTGTTGCCCAAGCACAAAAAGCCGGTGGAACGGCAGCCTTTATTGATGCAGAAAACGCGTTAGATCCACAATATGCTGCTGCCCTTGGAGTAGATATTGATGAATTATTGCTGTCCCAACCGGACACTGGGGAACAAGGATTAGAAATCGCAGATGCATTGGTTTCCAGTGGAGCTGTAGACATCGTTATTGTGGACTCTGTAGCGGCTTTGGTACCAAGAGCAGAAATCGAAGGCGAAATGGGAGACTCTCACATGGGACTACAAGCTCGATTGATGTCTCAAGCCTTACGTAAATTGTCCGGATCGATCAATAAAACAAAAACAACCGTGATCTTTATTAATCAAATTCGTGAAAAAATTGGAATTATGTTTGGGAACCCTGAAACAACACCAGGTGGAAGAGCTTTGAAATTCTACAGCACTATTCGTTTAGATGTCAGAAGAGCTGAACAAATCAAACAAGGACAAGAAATATTAGGAAATCGTACTCGCATTAAAGTTGTAAAAAACAAAGTTGCACCTCCATTTAAAATCGCTGAAGTTGATATTATGTATGGAAAAGGTATTTCTCAAGTTGGCGAACTGGTGGATTTAGGTGCAGAAAAAGAAATCATCAATAAAGCTGGAGCTTGGTATTCATACGGTGATGAAAGAATCGGACAAGGACGAGAAAATGCAAAACAATTCTTCTTAGATAATCCAGAGTTAAGAGAAGAAGTAGAGCAAAAAGTGCGTGCAGCTTATGGGTTTGGCGAATTTGTCCCACCAGTTGAAAAAGAAGAAAACGACACAAATGAAGAAATCGAATTATTAGAAGATTAATTTATTTGAATTTTTATACAAATAAATGCTCATAAAAGTCCATTGGGATAGTGTAATACTGTTCCATTGGACTTTTTGCATAAAATGAAAACAAGCGGTATAAAAGTTGTTTCGTCTTAGGATTGGAAATAAAAGATAAAATCTTTTAAACGAATGAATAAAAATAGAATAATATAAGTAATTCTTGTATAAGAATTACTGTTTGAATCTTTATTTAAGTTGACATGTCAACTTGCTACAATTAAAATTAAGTTATCTATTAAAAGATAGTTTAAATAGATATAAGTTTTGGCAAAAAATAGGGATTTGCCAATTAAATGAAAATGTTAAAAGACAAATTAAATAATAGATACGGAGGTGTTAATTTGGACTTACTAGATATTGCCTTCGCTATCGTTACTTTAGTTGTCGGTCTGTTTGTTGGGTACATCATCCGCAAAACAACTTATGAAAAAGATTTGGATGATGCTAGAAACACTGCAACTGGAATTTTGGAGAATGCAAACAAAGAAGCAGAAACCATGAAAAAAGAAGCGTTGTTAGAAGCGAAGGATGAAAGCCACAGATATAGAACTGAAATTGAAGTTGAGCTGAAAGAAAGAAGAGCAGAAGTCTCTAGACAAGAAAATCGATTAGTTCAACGAGAAGATAAACTCGATCGTAAAAGTAACGGGTTAGAGAAACGCGAACACGATATTGAAGCGAATGAGGAACGATTAAGTTCGAGACAACAACAAATTAACGATTTAGAGCAAAAGGCCAAAGATTTAATTGTTGAGCAGCAAGAAACGTTAGAACAAGTTGCAGCTCTCTCAAGAGATGATGCAAGAGCAATCATTATGAATGAAACAAAAGAAGAATTGGCGAATGAAACAGCTGTTATGATCAAGCAATCTGAAGATGAAGCTAAAAAAGAGGCAGATCGTAGAGCGAAAAACTTAATTGCTTCAGCTATTCAAAGAAGTGCTGCTGATCAAGTGTCTGAAACGACTGTTTCAGTGGTCACATTGCCAAATGATGACATGAAAGGCCGCATTATCGGGAGAGAAGGCCGTAATATCCGTACGATTGAGTCCTTGACGGGTATGGACCTTATTATTGATGACACTCCTAATGCAGTTGTTCTTAGCGGATTTGATCCGATTAGAAGAGAAATCGCTAAAATGACGTTAGAAAAACTAATTCAAGATGGCAGAATTCACCCAGCTCGTATTGAAGAAATGGTTGAAAAGTCTCGTAAAGAGATGGATGAACGCATTCGTGAAATTGGGGAAAAAGCTACATTTGATATCGGTATTCATTCATTACATCCAGATTTGATCAAAATTATCGGACGTTTACAATTCAGAACCAGCTACGGTCAAAACGTGTTGAATCATTCGTTAGAAGTTGCTAAATTAGCAGGTGTAATGGCTGCCGAATTAGGTGAAGATGTTACATTAGCTAAACGCGCGGGATTACTTCATGATATAGGTAAAGCATTGGACCATGAAGTAGAAGGTTCTCACGTAGAAATCGGTGCTGAAATAGCCCGCAAATACAAAGAAAATGATACTGTAATCAATGCCATCGCCTCTCACCATGGAGATATAGAAGCAACGTCTGTTATTTCTGTCTTAGTAGCTGCTGCAGATGCCCTATCTGCTGCTAGACCGGGTGCAAGAAGCGAATCGCTTGAAAACTACATTCATAGACTTGAAAAATTGGAATCTATTGCGAAAAACTTTGATGGTGTGGAACAAAGCTATGCGATCCAAGCGGGTCGTGAAATCAGAATTATGGTTAAACCGGATAAAATTGATGATTTAACGGCTATTGCTTTAGCAAGAGATGTTCGTAAGCAAATCGAAGAAGAATTAGATTATCCAGGTCATATTAAAATTACGGTTATCCGTGAGACAAGAGCTATTGAATACGCGAAATAAAAGATGAATGCTCAAATAAAGAAGCGCCGGCCTAAAAACCGGCGCTTCTTTATTTGGTTCTACATCATTTGACGTTGGTAAGAGAAAAAAAATTAATTCTAAACCTTTAAAAATTTCTTTATCAACGCTAGAAGATGAAGATCCCTTTATTTTTGGCATGCTTAAAAGAATCGTTATGGGATAACCTTTCTTTTCAAGCAGATTCTTGTTAAAATTAGGGAGATATAGCGAACGTTAACAGTCTATTTTTTTGCTATGCGTGACACTTTAGAGAAGAGGATTTTGAATGAGATTAATTTTTGTAGGAGATGTTGTAGGATCATTAGGAAGAGATATGGTTCATGACTATTTGCCGAAAATAAAAAAAAGCTATAAACCACAAGTCACTATTTTGAATGGTGAAAATGCAGCTGCAGGCCGTGGAATCACGGAAAAAATTTACAAAGGTTTTTTACAAGATGGCGTGGATGTAGTCACTATGGGGAATCATACATGGGACAATCGTGATATTTTTGAATTTATTCACGATGCTAAAAAAATGATTCGACCAGCTAACTTTCCAGAAGGGACGACACCGGGTACGGGAATGACATTTGTTAAAGTAAACAGTCATGAGTTGGCTGTGATCAACTTGCATGGAAGAACGTTTATGAGTGATGTCGATGACCCTTTCAAAAAGGCCGATGAACTGATCAAACAAGCACAAGAACGCACCAATAAAATCTTTGTCGATTTTCATGCGGAAACGACTAGTGAGAAGCAAGCTATGGGTTGGTACTTGGATGGACGAGTTTCAGCTGTTGTGGGAACACACACCCATGTACAAACGAATGATGCTCGTATCCTGCCGGAAGGAACCGCTTATCTGACTGATACAGGAATGACTGGACCATACGATGCTGTATTGGGGATGAAAACGGAACAGGTTCTTCGCCGCTTTACAACACAACTGCCCACAAGATTTGAAGTGCCTAATGAAGGACGGCAAATCCTATCTGCTTGCTACATTGAAATAGATGATGTGACAGGAAAAGCCAAAAAAATCGAACCGATCATGATCAATGAAGATCGTCCTTTTGGATTAGACCGCTAAACATAAATGAAAAATAGGCTTCTTTGCCTAATGGAAAAGAATTAAAATGTAGATAGAATAGGGGAATGATTAAATGCCTCAAAAAACTAAACACACCCCAATGATGGAACAATATTTAGCAATGAAAGCGCAGTATCCAGATGCGTTTCTTTTTTATCGCTTAGGTGATTTTTATGAGATGTTCAATGAAGATGCAATCAAAGCTTCTCAGTTATTGGAAGTAACGCTGACAAGTCGAAATAAAAATGCCGATGATCCTATACCTATGTGTGGAGTTCCCTATCATGCAGCTCAGGGCTATATCGATACTTTGATCGCAAAAGGATACAAAGTTGCTATATGTGAGCAAATGGAAGATCCTAAACAAGCTAAAGGGATGGTCAAGCGTGATGTTGTACAAGTGATCACTCCTGGAACAGCAATGGACCTAAAAAGCCAAGACGGTAAAAGCAACAACTATCTGACTGCTCTACACATAGACGATAATCGTCGCTTTAATTTGGCGTATGTAGATTTAAGCACGGGGGAGCTGAAGGTCACTCAAGTAGACACCAAAGAAGAAGTAGTGAGTGAGTTGATCAGTCTGAAAACGAAAGAAACGGTTTTCGTTGAAGGGCAGTCGATCGAGGCCCAAACAGAGCTGAATACAAAATTAGGGATATTGATTTCCACTCAAAAATGGAGTGAGAAAGAATTTTTATTCGCTGATTTAATGAAGAATGTGGAGTCAGCATCGAAACAAATGGTCTTAAAACTATTGTTGACGTATTTAGGAGAAACGCAAAAAAGAAGTTTAGATCACCTGCAAGTTGCTGAGGAATACGTTCCGGCCCATTTTTTGAAAATGGACCATTATTCAAAACAAAACTTAGAATTAACGACTTCCATTCGTGAAGGACAGAAAAAAGGAACTTTATTGTGGTTGTTGGATGAAACAAAAACCGCTATGGGGGGCAGACTGTTGAAACAATGGATCAATCGGCCGTTGGTCCATAAAGGGAAGATCGAAGCGAGACAAAATATAGTGGAAAATTTATTGAACCACTTTTTTGAACGCAGTGATTTAAATGAAGTGTTGACAAAAGTCTACGACTTGGAACGTCTTGCAGGCAGAATTGCATTTGGAAATGTGAATGGTCGCGATTTGATTCAATTAAAAACGTCGTTAAATCAGATTCCCTTGATCATTGGTCTAATTGAAAGCATGAATCAACAAGAAGAATGGACTCAATTGTTGAACCAATTGGATCCAGTTTCAGAAGTCGTAGAGTTGATAGAGCGCGCGATTCATGATGATCCGCCAATTGCGATTAAAGACGGCGGCGTCATTAAAGACGGTTTCAATGATAAGTTGGATGAATACCGTGACGCAATGAGAAATGGGAAACAGTGGATCGCTAGTATGGAAGCTGAAGAAAGACAGCAAACGGGAATTAAAAACTTGAAGATCGGCTACAACAAAGTATTCGGGTACTATATTGAAGTAACCAGATCTAATCTGGCGAACTTGCCTGAGGGAAGATATGAACGGAAGCAAACTCTTGCTAATGCAGAACGTTTTATTACCCCTGAACTAAAAGAAAAAGAATCGATTATTTTAGAGGCAGAAGAAAAATCTACTGCACTAGAATATGAATTGTTCACAGAAGTTAGAGAAGCAGTAAAAGACTCTATTGAACGTTTACAAAATTTGGCTAAAACAGTAGCTATCATTGATGGGCTGCAAAGTTTTGCAGTTGTGAGTGAGAAATACCATTATGTACGACCAGTCATGAGTCAAGGCAGCCAAGAAATCCATTTAGCTGAAGGCAGACATCCGGTAGTGGAAAAAGTATTAGGGCAACAAACCTATGTTCCAAATGATGTTGAGATGGATAAAGATACAGAAGTTATGTTGATCACTGGTCCGAACATGTCAGGGAAAAGTACTTACATGCGTCAATTGGCGTTAACGGTCATTATGGCACAAATCGGCTGCTTTGTGCCAGCGGATCAAGCTAAGCTGCCGATATTTGATAAGATATTTACGCGTATCGGTGCCGCAGACGATTTAATTTCTGGTCAAAGTACATTTATGGTAGAAATGATGGAAGCCAATCAAGCATTAACGTATGCTACCGAAAATAGTCTGATTTTATTTGACGAAATCGGACGGGGAACAGCTACTTATGATGGAATGGCCTTGGCAGAAGCGATTATTGAATACATTCATGAGAATGTTCGTGCTAAGACGTTATTTTCTACTCATTACCATGAGCTAACAGCTTTAGAAAACGAACTGCCTCGTTTGAAAAATAGTCACGTTGGAGCCGTTGAGGAAGAGGGAGAATTGGTTTTCTTGCATAAAATGCTCCCAGGGCCATCAGACAAAAGTTATGGGATCCAAGTAGCCAAGCTTGCTGGATTACCTCACGAATTACTGAAAAAGGCTTCCAAGATATTGATTAAATTAGAGCAGCAAAAACCTATCGTCCAGGAAGTTGTTGAGGTTGAAGACAAAGTAGAAGAAGAAAAATTCCTTGCAGCAGAATCTTCAGAAGAACAATTGTCTCTGTTTAGTTTCGAAGATTCAGCAGAAAAAGAGGTGATTCAGGCATTGAAAAAACTGAACTTGCTCACACTTACTCCTTTAGAGGCGATAAATGAATTAAATGAGTTGCAGCAACGATTACAAGACTAGGAAATGTGAAGGAGATGGTATGAGTGGCTAAAATTGAAGAACTTTCAGAAATGCTCGCCAACCAGATTGCTGCTGGTGAAGTGATCGAGCGCCCTGCATCTGTTGTCAAAGAATTAGTAGAAAATGCCATCGATGCGCATAGTACTCAGATCGATATTCGAATCGAAGAAGCAGGTTTGAGAAAAATCGAAGTGATCGATAATGGAGATGGAATCCCTGCTTCGGAAGTTGAAAAAGCCTTTAAGCGCCATGCTACTAGTAAAATTCATTCTCGAGATGATTTATTTCGGATACGTACTTTGGGCTTTAGAGGAGAAGCTTTACCTAGTATTGCTTCAGTCTCCGAAGTCACATTAGAAACCTCAACGGGTGGTGAAAAAGGTACTTATATGTATTTAAAAGGCGGGAAAGTACTTGAAGAGCGCTCTAGTGATGCACGCAAAGGATCAAAAATAACCGTTGAAAATCTTTTTTTCAATACGCCAGCACGTTTAAAATACGTTAAGACGTTGCAAACGGAATTGGCGAATATTGGAGACATTCTTAACCGCTTAGCTATGAGTCACCCAAACATTGCGTTTCGTCTAGTACATGACGGGAATCAAATGTTGCGGACAGTTGGGAATGGAGATTTGAGACAAACTCTTGCGGGGATATACGGCGTGCAGATAGCTAAAAAAATGCGTTCAATCGAAAATGAGAACTTAGATTTTAAGATAAGCGGGTATGTTTCTTTGCCAGAAGTCACAAGAGCTAGTCGGAATTATTTGTCGATTATTATCAATGGGCGTTACATCAAGAACTATTTGTTGAATAAAGCGATCGTCCAAGGATATGGTTCAAAATTGATGGTGGGCCGTTTTCCGATTGCGGCGATTGAAATCGAGATGGATCCCTTATTGGTAGATGTGAATGTACACCCGACAAAACAAGAGGTCCGCATCAGCAATGAAAAAGAATTGATGGAGCTGCTGGCAGAAGCCATTCGGGAAGCCCTCAGCAAAGAACAGCTTATTCCAGATGCTTTAGAGAATTTAGGATTCAAAAATAAAGTTAAAAGAACCATGGATAAGCCGGAACAAATTCAAATGGAATTCAATGAAGATGAACCTGATCAAACAATGCATAAAGAGAATTGGCAAGTTTCTCCAGATATTTCTACTAAAGGGAACACAGAATTTTCTTCCCCTGTTAAGGCTGAATCTATTTACGCTGATAAGGAAAGTGCGCGATCTGAAACAAATGAAGACCCATTTTACCTTAATGAACAGGAAAACGAGAAGGAATCTGCTGATGAAGTAAAAGGTTCTCAAATGGAAGAAAAAGTGTCTTTTAGTGAATCCTTAGATACGCTAAGCGATTTAGCTGAGCTGCACCAAGGATCGCATGTAAAGGCAGCCGAAAAAATGATGGCAGAAGAAGTGGAAAACAAACAACTTCCTAGGTTAGAATACATTGGCCAAATGCATGGGACATATTTATTTGCTCAAAATGAAAAAGGGCTGTATATTCTGGATCAGCATGCTGCACAAGAACGGATTAAATATGAATATTTCCGCACGAAAATCGGAGAGGTCAGTTCTGATTTGCAAGAATTGCTGGTGCCGATCATGCTGGATTATCCCAATAGCGATGCGATAAAGATACAAGAGAGCAAAGAGTCATTAGAAGAAGTTGGCATATATCTTGAGCCATTTGGCCAAAACAGTTTCTTGTTGCGCAGACATCCAGTATGGTTTACACCTGGTGAAGAAGAAAAAATAGTGCGAGAAATGATCGATCTTCTCCTAGAACATGGGTCAATTTCTGTAGCCAAATTTAGAGAAGCAACAGCTATCATGATGAGCTGTAAACAATCGATTAAAGCGAACCATTATTTGAATGCCCATGAAGCAAGAAATTTATTAGCCGATTTAGCAAAAACAGAAAATCCTTATAATTGTCCGCATGGAAGACCTGTGATCATTCATTTTGGCAATAAGGACATGGAAAAAATGTTTAAACGGATTCAAGACCCTCATTAAATAAGGGGGTAGAGGAGATAGATAAGTTATGGCTAAATTTATATACACATTAAAAATAAAAGTCAGTCGTTTTATGCAAGATCGGTATGGAGTAGATGAATATTCAAAATTTTTAATCGTAACTAGTTTGATTTTTATCTTACTAGCCAATGTGACTAATCTATCCTTCTTTTCTATTTTAGGATTGGGATTCATTGTGTACTCTTATGTAAGGATATTGTCAAAAAATACTTCCAAACGCTGGCAAGAAAATAAGAACTACTTAACTATAAAACGGACGGTCAACAAACAATTCCAGTTGTTCAAAAATCGTTGGAGTCAGAGAAAACACTATCGCTTTTACAATTGTCCTTCCTGCAAACAAAAAATACGTGTTCCAAAAGGAAAGAACAAGATCCGTATTACTTGTCCCAATTGTAAAACACAATTCGTCAAAAAAACCTAAACAAGTAAAGCACTATTTTATGGGAGAGATTAAATGGAACTAAATGGAGCTGCTTTGATGCTGACCTTATTCTGTGGTTTAGCAATTATTCTTATCGTAATTGGTGTCTTGATCAAAATCAGTACCACCAAAAAATTAGATCGTTGCACAACGAAAACGATTGGTGAAGTGACGGGTTTCAATTCAAGAGGAAATGGAGTTTGGCTGCCTGTCGTTCAATATGAAGTAAATGGGAAGAACTACAAAGGAAAGCTGATTTACCGTGCAGTTTTTCAGAAAAAAAGCCTAGCCTATAAAGATGCAGAAGTGACGAGTGGTAAATTTGATCAATCGCTGCATATCAAACGGAACAGCGCTTTTTCTACGAATCCTATGCAAGAATTATTTCCTATTGGATCCTCACTAGATGTTTATTACAACAAAGAAAAACCGAAAGAAAACTTTGTACAGAGACGACCGAAAAGTCTCATATCTGCCATTTTTATTGGGTTAGGGATAGGCTACATTATTTTAGGAATCATATTGTTTATGATATTTGGAAATCAGTAAGGGCCCGAATCATCAAACTAATTCAGTCAATTGAAATCCAAACGGAAATGCGGTAGACTATTAGTAAGCAATCGAACAAACTTAAAGTGAAATAAGGATGGAGTGAAAAGTATGGCAAAATATTCAAAAGAAGAATTGAAACAACGATTAACTCCGGAACAATTTGAAGTCACCCAAAACGAAGGAACTGAGCGTCCTTTTACAGGAGAATACGATGATTTTTATGAAGAAGGTATCTATGTCGATATCGTTAGTGGAGAACCGCTATTTTCATCAAATGATAAATACGATGCGGGTTGCGGTTGGCCTTCATTTACTAAACCAATCGAAAGCAAAGAAGTCATCGAAAATATGGACACTCGATATGGGATGAGAAGAATTGAAGTACGCAGTAAAGAAGCTGATTCTCACCTAGGACATGTTTTTCCAGATGGACCGATGGAAGCTGGCGGTTTACGCTATTGCGTCAATTCAGCTGCCTTACGTTTTGTGCCAGTTGGAAAATTAGATGAAGAAGGTTATTCAGAATACCATAAGCTGTTCGCCTAAGCAAAACGGTCATTAAAGAGAAAGCTGTCTCATAGCGAGGCAGCTTTTTCTTTGGTTTTTTGGTTCTACAACATTTGACGTTGGTGAGTAGAAAATACACTTCTTTTTTATTCTAAATCTATTAGAAACTCAGTTCTCGAATGTTCATTACCAACGTTAGAAGATGAAGAGCCTTTTTTTCTACGAGAGCTAAACGACTTTTTACGCTCTCTGGTTCTTTGTAGGGTTGTGTGATAAAATGGAGGGAACAAGTGTGCTGTTTGCATGAAAAAGGAATAGGGGAATTGTGTGATGTATGAGTACATAAAAGGTACGTTGACTTATGTGAGTCCTGCCTATGTAGTGGTGGAAAATCAAGGAATCGGTTATCAGATCTATGCAGCGAATCCGTATCGATTTTCTACTCAGATGAACGAAGAAGTAACGGTTTATCTTCACCAAGCTGTTAGGGAAGATGATATAACATTGTATGGATTCAAGAATTTAAATGAAAAAAAATTGTATTTGAAATTATTGAATGTTTCAGGGATCGGTCCAAAAAGTGGCTTAGCTATTTTAGCAAACGAAGACCACGCTGGATTGATTCATGCGATAGAAAACAATGATGCCAATTATTTAACGAATTTCCCAGGAGTCGGTAAGAAAACTGCCTCGCAAATCGTATTAGATTTAAAAGGCAAATTAGGCGATCTGGATATCGAATGGGCTGACATACAAGGAACTGCTTTATCTCTGGGAGAAGAGAACGAAAATGTTCATATACAAGAAGCACTTGAAGCTTTGAAAGTTTTGGGTTATTCTGCTCGAGAAGTGAAAAAAGTTGCTGGCGAATTAGAAAAAATAGAGCGAGATTCGACAGATGCTTATTTACGAGAAGGTTTAAAATTATTGATGAAAAAATAAGTCGGAAAAGAGGTGAGTGCATATGGCTTATGATGAGCGTATTATTTCTGGAGATGTTGAGGGTGATCAAGAAGAAATAGTGGAGAAATCTTTGCGTCCTCAATACTTAAGTCAATATATTGGGCAAAACAAAGTGAAAAAAGAACTATCCATTTATATTGAAGCAGCAAAACTAAGACAAGAAGCATTAGACCACGTACTGTTGTATGGACCGCCTGGACTTGGGAAGACAACTATGGCAATGGTTATTGCGAATGAATTAGGTGTTAACGTTCGTACAACTAGTGGACCAGCCATTGAAAAATCAGGTGATTTAGTAGCGTTATTAAACGATTTAGAAGCAGGAGATGTATTATTCATTGATGAAATACACCGCTTGCCAAAAATAGTAGAAGAAGTCCTATATTCAGCTATGGAAGACTACTTCATTGATATTATTGTTGGTGAAGGACCAAACGCACACCCTGTACATTTCCCGTTGCCTCCATTTACCTTAGTAGGAGCAACGACGCGTGCTGGACAACTTTCAGCCCCGTTACGAGACCGTTTTGGTATTGTATCGCATATGGAATATTACACAGTGGAAGACTTAACTGATATTGTCTTGCGTTCGGCAGATATTTTTCAAACCAGTATTGTTCAAAGCGGAGCGATAGAAATCGCCAGACGTTCAAGAGGAACACCTCGTGTAGCCAATCGATTGCTGAAACGGGTACGGGATTACGCTCAAGTAGAGTCTGACGGAGTAGTTACGGAAAGTACAGCAAATTCTGCTTTAAGAATGCTGCAAGTTGACGACAAAGGATTAGATACTGTTGACCAGAAGCTGCTGAGAATAATGATTGAAAGCTATAATGGAGGGCCAGTTGGTTTATCAACCATTGCTGCAAATATCAGTGAAGAAATCGAGACCATTGAAGATATGGTAGAGCCGTTCTTATTGCAAAACAGCTTGATTCAACGGACTCCGCGCGGTAGAATAGTTACTGCTTTAGGATATGAACATTTAGGCTATCCTATGCCCAGTATAGATAAATAGATTAGGAGAAATGGCAATGTTGACAACAGAAGATTTTGATTTTGAACTACCTGAAGAACTGATCGCACAAACTCCATTGGCTGATCGTTCGAGCTCAAAATTGTTAGTGCTAAATAAAGAGACAGGAGAAGTGAAAGACACTCATTTCACTTCTATTTTAGACGAGTTAAATCCAGGAGATGCGTTGGTTATGAACGATACTCGCGTATTACCAGCTCGTTTGTATGGAGTTAAACCAGAAACTGGGGGTCACGTTGAAGTATTGTTATTGAAAAATAACGAAGGTGATAACTGGGAAACGCTAATTAAACCAGCTAAAAGAGCTAAAACGGGCACAATGATCCAATTTGGAGACGGACGTCTAAAAGCGGTGGTCAAAGAAGAGTTGGAACATGGTGGTCGAATCGTTGAATTTACTTATGATGGTATTTTTCTAGAAGTGTTGGAATCATTAGGAGAAATGCCTCTGCCTCCATATATCAAAGAAAAATTAGAAGACAAAGAACGTTACCAAACAGTATATGCGAAAGAAAATGGTTCGGCTGCAGCACCAACAGCGGGCTTGCATTTCACACCAGAACTCTTAGAGCAAATTAAAGAAAAGGGTGTAGAATTAGTCTTCTTGACACTGCATGTTGGGCTGGGAACATTTAGACCAGTAAGTGTGGACAACATCGAAGAACACAAAATGCATTCTGAATTTTACAATTTCACTCAAGAAGCTGCAGACCAATTAAATCAAGTGCGTGAGAATGGCGGGAAAATTGTGGCCGTTGGAACAACTTCTATTCGTACCTTGGAGACTATTGGAACGAAATTTGATGGTGAACTAAGAGCCGACAGTGGCTGGACGGATATCTTTATTGCTCCAGGATATACATTTAAAATAGTTGAAGCTTTCTCAACAAATTTTCATTTACCAAAATCAACCCTAGTGATGTTGGTAAGTGCATTTGCTGGGAGAGAGAATGTATTAGCTGCCTATGAGCATGCGGTACAAGAAAAATACCGTTTTTTCAGTTTTGGAGATGCGATGTTCGTTAAATAAAGATACAAAAATAGAAGTTGGCTATGAAACGCCAACTTCTATTGGTTTGCAGAGGAATTAGGAAGATAGGTTAATTTGAATTGAGTTTTAAAAATCTTGGTTAAACTTTGATTCGGTTTATCTAAAAGATTTTTGGTTCATAAATTTTTCGTTGTTAAGTTGTTGCATACGTTTCGTGATTCTGTATTTCTTAACTAAGCTTGAAAGATCGATCTGTAGTACGGTAAATCTTAAAGCATTGTTCAAAAAGAATGTTCCAAAAGCTGTTAATTTAAACATAGAAACCTATCTTCCATGTTGCATTCCTCTTCCCACTTATAGAATAGCACAATTAGGAAGCGGTTACTAATTTAATGCTCGTATTTATTAACTTTTTTTGACAAAAATTAAAGTGAATAAGAAATGAAAAACAGAAATGTGCTTTAGTTAAAAAACAAAGTATGATAGTATATACCATTGGGTCAGCAATTTAGTGATGATAAAGCTGATTAGATTTGGAGGCTCATTAATTGAAAGACTTACATCCCTTGGATATCAAGCAATTAACAAAAACTCAACAAAAAATTGTTGACGCTGCGTTAGATTTGATATCACATATCGGTTATAAAAGTACCACAACAAAAAAAATCGCAGATCAAGCTGGAGTTAATGAAACAACGATTTTTAAAAATTTCAAGACAAAGCAAATATTGATTGATACTGCATATAAACAACACACTACTCAAATTACAGATGAAGTAGATGAGTTTTTTAGTCATCAATTTGAGAATACGGAAGACTTAATGCGAAAAGCTGGTCGCTTTATTGCTGAAATGTACCATCGTCACCGTACAATTGTTATTGGAACGGTTAAAGAAGTAGGCAATGAAAATATGAAGTCTATTTCAAATTATAAGGAAGATTACGTCAACAATTCTTTGTGTGAAAAATTAAAATCTTTTTCAATGGAACATAGAATCAGCGAACAAGAATATGAAACGATTGTGTACATTTTCAGTGGAGCTATTTTGAGCTGGCTGATTGATAATGTACGTAGAGAATACATGGAAGACACAGAAGAGAGTAGAGTTGACTTGGAAGATATTATCGAAATGATGGTAAAAATGCTTAAATAGTCGACAGGATATAATGAGAAAGTAGGAACTGTAAAATGTCAGAACCAGCAATTAAATACCGTTTAATCAAAACAGATAAACGTACTGGAGCACGTTTGGGAGAAATCATTACTCCTCATGGAACGTTTCCAACACCCATGTTTATGCCTGTGGGGACATTAGCCACGGTAAAAAGTATAGCTCCAGAAGAACTGGATGAGATGGGTGCATCCATTATACTTAGCAATACGTATCATTTATGGCTGCGTCCGGGAGAAGACATTGTCGAAGAAGCGGGCGGCCTACACAAGTTTATGAATTGGGACAAAGGAATTCTAACGGATTCTGGCGGCTTCCAAGTCTTTTCTTTAGCGGACATGCGGAGAATTGAAGAAGAAGGTGTTCATTTTAGAAATCATTTAAATGGTTCAAAAATGTTCTTGTCTCCCGAAAAAGCCATCAATATCCAAAATAAACTCGGACCAGATATTATGATGAGTTTTGATGAATGTCCACCATTTGATGAAAGCTACGATTACGTTAAGAAGTCTGTAGAACGTACATCGAGATGGGCAGAACGAGGCTTAAAGGCTCATGCTAATCCGGATAGACAGGGTTTGTTCGGAATTATCCAAGGAGCCGGTTTCAAAGAATTGAGAGAACAAAGTGCGCGCGATTTAGTTTCAATGGACTTTCCAGGATACTCAATTGGAGGATTGTCTGTTGGAGAACCTAAATCAGAAATGAATCGTGTGTTAGAGTTTACGACACCATTGATTCCAGAAAATAAACCACGCTATTTAATGGGAGTGGGTACTCCTGACTCTTTCTTCGATGGCGTTATTCGTGGAGTAGACATGTTTGATTGTGTATTGCCGACTCGAATTGCTCGTAACGGAACGTGTATGACCCACAAAGGCCGTGTAGTGATAAAAAATGCGAAGTATGAACGAGATTTTGGGCCTTTGGATGATCAATGCAATTGCTATACTTGCCGCAATTATTCACGAGCTTATATTCGTCATTTATTTAAATCTGACGAAACATTTGGTTTGCGTCTGACAAGCTACCATAACTTATATTTCTTATTAGAAGTGATGCGAAATATTCGCCAAGCTATTCTTGATGACAACCTTTTAGAATATCGCGAAGCGTTTATGGAAGAGTATGGATACAACAAACCCAATGCAAAAAACTTTTAAAAATGTGTAGTATTGAACTCTTATTTTTGGTACAGTTATGAGTGAGAAATAAATTAAAATCTATTTTATCAATTTTTAGGAGTGAAACAAATGGAATTTATTTTTAGTTTGCTTCCTTTTGCGTTAATCATGGTATTGATGTATTTTATGATGATTCGCCCACAAAAAAAAGCACAACAACAGACAAAAAGTATGTTGGATTCTTTGAAAAAAGGAGACACAGTTGTCACTATCGGCGGTTTGCATGGAATGATCGATGAAGTTAGAGAAGCGGATAAGACAGTCGTTATCGATTGTGAAGGTATTTTCTTAACTTTTGAAAGACGTGCTATCGCACGCGTAGTCACATCTGCACCTGCTGATGCAGTTGATATGTTGGGAGATAACACTCCTACAAATACAGATTCAAACGACATGTAAGAAAATAGTTTCAGAGAAACAGCTGAAACAGTATTGTTGGGGAAAGGTATAGTGCCTTTCCTTTTCTTGTCTTACTAACTCTATTTTGTTTGCTATTATAGATTGATTTTAAACCAAAAAAAAGTAAAATAAAGGTAAGTATAGAGATAAGAACCGAATCGTGCTTAGAAAAGAGGTGTAGAATTCTAATGGTCGCTCTCGAATTAAGTTTTTCTCAATATGAGCCGTGGATCAACCTAAAAGCAAAAGAGTTCAATCGTTTAGGTTATTCAGAAATCAATGCAGAGGATATCTGGAATTATTTGGTGAAATTTTGCTGGAAAAGAAAGCAACCCGTACATTACTATGCACGTGTGAAACAAATAATGTCCATTGAGCCCAATCATTACTTAGATTTTGCATCTCTGGAAGCACAAGTAAAAGTTTCTTCTTTGGATGAAATGGATTTAAATGCATTTTTCTAGATCAAAAGCGCTTAGAAAATGGATAAGACATCCTGGATTTTTATGGGTTGTTTAAGAAGAGTGTGAGTTGCTGTAGGCAAGTCATACGTAATGATAAAGGTCGGATCACTCAGGATCGGACCTTTTATCGTACTCGAAAATAAAATCTCTTTAGGTTCGCAACGGATCTTTATCAAACAAAGAAGCAACAGCAGACTTTATAAGGTTAAAGGTGATAAATGATGACTCCCAATAAAGAAGACTATTTGAAAATTATTTTCGAACTAGGCGGGACCGAACATAAAGTAACAAACAAACAAATTATGAACAGTCTTCAAGTTTCCGCACCCAGTGTGAGTGAAATGATGACAAAACTATTAAAAGAAGACTACATTGTTCATATTCCTTATAAAGGGGTGCAATTAACCGAAAAAGGCGAGCGAAAAGCCAGTGTTTTGGTACGTAAACATCGCTTATGGGAAGTCTTTTTAGTGGAAAAGTTAGCATTTCCTTGGAATGAAGTGCATGAAGAAGCAGAAGTGTTGGAACATGTAACCTCTAGAGAATTGGCCGATAAATTAGAAAAATTTCTAGACTATCCTAAAACGTGTCCTCATGGTGGAGTAATCCCATCAAATAGTGGACAATTCTCTGAAAAAAATAATTTGAGTTTGGTTCATTTTGGAAAATTAACAGATATTCGGATCAAGCGAGTGTTGGATGACAAAGAATTATTGGATTACCTTTCTTCTTTAGATATTAAAGTAGGACAAATCTATACTGTAAAAGAATACGGTATTTATGAAGGACCTATTATTCTAGGATACAACAATGAGGAAAAACAAATCAGTTACAAAGCAGCTTCGAATATTTATATTGAAGAAATTTAAGATTGGATCCACACACTCTTTTCTTTGAGAAAGAGTGTTTTTTGCCAGTCTTGTGAAGAATCCGGTATACTAAAAAGAGGAGGAGTTGAGAAGGTTGGACATAGGTATTCTGCATTTTGACGAACCAAAAAGAGATACTTCTAGAAAAATCATTCATGTGGACATGGACGCCTTCTATGCTTCGGTAGAGATGCGTGAAAATCCAAGTCTAAAAGACAAGCCCGTTATTATAGCTCGGCATCCGAAAGAAACAGGAGGAAAAGGCGTTGTCGCAACGGCTAATTATGAAGCTCGTAAGTATGGGGTTCATTCTGCGATGAGTTCACAAAAAGCTTATGAGCTTTGTCCAGAAGGGGTTTTTATTCCGGGTAATTTTGAGTTGTACCGGGAAGTATCTGCACAAGTACGAGAGATTTTTAAGCGTTACACAGACCTGATCGAACCTCTTTCATTAGATGAGGCCTACTTAGACGTGACTAAAAATAAAATAGATATGAAAAGTGCTACGATTATTGCCAAACGAATACAGCGTGAAGTATGGGATGAAGTTCAATTAACTTGCTCCGCTGGAGTTTCGTACAATAAATTTATTGCAAAACTCGCTTCAGATTACCAAAAGCCTTCTGGAATAACCGTTATTCCTCCTGATGATGCTTTAGTATTTCTGCGTGACTTACCGATTGAAAAATTTTATGGAGTCGGCAAAAAAACAGTGGAACGAATGCATGAATTAGAGGTTTACACAGGTGAAGATCTCTATCAAATGGATCAAATGACTTTGATCCATCATTTTGGCAGAATGGGATTTTCGCTCTATCGAAAAGTACGCGGGATTGATGATGGTCCAGTACGAGTGAGTCGTGAGCGTAAATCAATCGGCAAAGAAAACACCTATAATCAAGTGCTGCAGACAGATAACGAAGTCATAGCCGAGCTGAGGCATTTGTCTAATAGAGTCTATCAGACCCTTGTTAAACATCAAAGGCATGGCAAGACAGTTGTACTTAAAATTCGATATGCGGATTTTGAGACCATTACAAAAAGAATGACATTACCAGATTATTTAACCAACGAAAGCGATATTTTCTTTTACGCCCAAAATATGTGGTATGAAATTGGTCAGATCGAGAAAGAAGTTCGTTTATTAGGGGTTACTGTTACAAATCTGGATCCGATCTCTTTTGAAAATATCATCCTCCCATTATGGGAACAAAATGATTGAGCCAGATTGACTCACTTGTTTAAATAGGTTAGAAAAAAGAACTGCTTTTTTGAAGCGGGTCTTTTTTTGTTGAGCAGCTTCCTAAGTATTCCCTTTTTATACAAGAGAATCTTGACCCATGTCATACGCATGAAAAATTTAAATAAAAAATAAGATTCTGAATCCTATCGGCTCTGGTATGCTAAAAGAAAAATGCAGAGGCGGGCGACATGAACGAGATTTTCCATCTGCTGAGTGAAGTGGAAGACTTCGGTCTTCATTATGAAAAAGACCCGCTTTCTTTGAACTTCCCGAAATACTTAGACGACACGCTTTTTTAGGCTGTGACTCGTTTGAGACCCGTGATATTTCTGGAGGAATAGGGGTTGCTTGTAGCCATGTAAAAAATGAAATGTGAATTACGGAGCGTTGGCACTTCAGCGCTTACGATTCCGTTTGAAGCTTGAAAGTCTGGAGACTACAGGCTCCAGACGGTCCCATGGCTTTCCACAAGCAAACCCGTCCATTCCGGAGGAAATTTCATCCCATAGAGCCGCCCCTACTTATTAAGAGAGCGTTTTAAAAAGAAGACCTTAATTTTTGAGAGAAAGTACTTTTCATGCGCATGACGCGATCTTCACCTTGCATTCCTAGTTTTTACGGTTCTTGGGTGGTATAATAAAAAAGAATGATACAGTTAAAGAATGTGTACTAATAAAGGAGAGGTAAGCAATGAAATTATCATGGCATGGACAATCTTGTATAAAAATTGTGACTGATTCAGAGCACCATATTCTTATTGATCCATTTATAACTGGGAATGACAAAAGCGACTTAAATGCAGATACTGTTGAGGCTGACGTGATTATTCTGACTCATGCACATGATGACCATATAGGAGACACTGAACCCATTGCCAAAAGGACAGGAGCTTTAATCATCGCAAACGTTGAAATTGCTGCTTATTTTGCTGCTAAAGGATTCGATACGCACGGTATGCAAATGGGTGGCAAACATGTATTTGAATTTGGGGAAATCAAGATGACGCCTGCTATTCATGGTTCTTCATATGAAATAGATGGGATGCCCTTCACATTAGGTTTAGCTGCTGGGATTTTATTTACGGCTGATGATCATACGATTTATCATGCAGGAGATACAGCACTGTTCAGTGATATGAAATTAATTGGCGCGTATAAATCCATTGATATTGCTTTACTGCCAATTGGGGATAATTACACTATGGGACCGGAAGACGCTAAAGTAGCAGCAAATTTTGTGAATGCAGATAAAGTCGTTCCAATTCATTACAATACTTTTCCACTGATTGAACAAGATGGCAAAGCTTTTTGTGAGAGCTTGCCAGGCGATCAGGGAATGCATTTGGAAATCGGAGAAATAGTTGAATTAATATAAGTTAACTTAGATGAGTAGGGGTATGGAATGGCAACGAAACACGATCAAATTTTAAATCATATTGAAAATCTACCTGTAGGAGCAAAAATTTCTGTCCGCTCTATCGCTAAAAACTTAAGCGTTAGTGAAGGAACTGCTTACAGAGCAATTAAGGATGCAGAAATTTCAGGGATGGTTTCGACGATCCAGCGAGTAGGTACCATTCGGATTGAAAGAAAAACAGCTGACAGCATTGAAATATTGACTTTCGGAGAGACCGTGAATATTATTGAAGGCTCTGTTTTAGGTGGAGAAGAAGGGTTGGATAATCCTTTGCGGAAATTTATCATTGGGGCCATGGAAGAAGAGGCTATGATCCGGTATATTACACCAGGGTCATTAATGATTGTTGGAAACCGGGAAAATGCTCAACGACTTGCGTTAGAAAATGGCGCCGCAGTATTGATCACTGGGGGATTCAAGGCTTCTCCAGAAGTTATCATGCTGGCTAATAAGACTAATCTGCCGATTATCGGAACGAGTTACGATTCTTTTACCGTAGCGACTATGATCAATCGAGCAATGGCAGATCAACTGATCAAAAAAGAAGTCATGTTGATTGAAGATATTTACATTTCTTTACCAGAAACGATTTATTTATCAATTGATGATACGATCAAAGAATACCGAAATTTAAATGAGCAAAGTCAGCATTCACGTTTTCCAGTGGTAAATAAAAATATGCGGGTAGTTGGAATTGTGACAGCTAAAGATGTGATCGGAAAAGCTGATTCTGTCAAAGTCGAACGGGTAATGACGAGAAACCCAGCTTCCGTGAAAACTCATATGAGTGTAGCCAGTGTGGCACATTTGATGATTTGGGATGAATTGGAAGTCATGCCGGTAGTAAAGGATGATTTGACCTTGATCGGTATCATTTCCAGACAAGATGTCATGAAAGCAATGCAGACCACACAACGGCAACCTCAAATGGGTGTGACGATTTCGGATCAAATTGTAGAACAAGTAGAAAAAATAGCAGATTCGGAAAATACCCCACCTGCATTGGTAGAGGAATTGCCGAAATATTCCTTTACAGTGACTCCACAAATGACGGATCCAGTTGGAAATTTATCTATCGGGGTATTAAGCGAGACAATCACTTATGTAGCTACAATGAGTCTAGAAAATATTAAGAAAAGAAATGCCGTAATTGAACAATTCAATCTATTTTCGATAAAAATGATTCAAATGGGCAGTGAACTGATTATTAAGCCAAAAATATTTGAAGTAGGAAGACGTTCTTCTAAACTAGATATTGAAGTCTATCACGAAAATATTCTGGTAGCTAAAGCTGTAGCTGTCTGTCAAATGATGCAACGTGCTTAATAAGAAAGCAAGTCTATTAACTTAAATAGACAAAGGAGAGTTAGGATGATTGAATCGCATTACACACAAATTTTAGATACGATAGAAGAGTACTACACTATTATTATTCACCGTCACATGAGGCCAGATCCAGATGCGATCGGATCTCAAGCGGGTTTGGCAGAGATGCTGAAAGCCTCTTTTCCTGAAAAAAGAATTCTGAAAGCAGGAGAGTCTGTTGGCGATTTAAACTTTTTAGCTGAAATGGATGAAGTAACGGATGCAGACTATAAAGGAGCTTTGGTGATTGTAACAGATACAGCAAACACACCTCGCATCAGTGATAAAAGGTATAATTTGGGGGACAAATTGATCAAAATAGATCATCATCCCAATGATGAACCTTATGGCGATATTGTTTTAGTCAATATTGATGCCAGCAGCTGCAGTGAGATTATTGCTGATTTCTATGTGCAGCAAAAAGATCGGCTGAAGCTGTCTGATGAAGCAGCTAGATTGCTTTATGCCGGTATCATTGGAGATACTGGACGTTTTCTTTACCCAGCAACGACCTCACAAACGATGCGCATTGCGGCTGAACTGATGGAATACGATTTTATCCCAAATGAGATCAGCAATCACTTGAATACGATGTCTAGAAAAGTCGCTCATTTATCTGGATATGTATTGCAAAATTTAGAAATCAGTCCTTCTGGAGTAGGAAAAGTAGTGTTAACGTCTGAATTGATGAATCAATTTGGTGTGACAGATACGGAAACAGCTAAAATTGTTTCGTTGCCAGGAACGATTGATGATGTGTTGGTATGGGGAATATTTGTAGAACAGCCAGAAGGCTATTTCAGATGCCGTTTGCGATCAAAAGGGCCAATTATCAATGAAGTCGCCAAGCAACATCATGGCGGCGGACATCCATTAGCCAGTGGCGCTAATGCCAAAGATCTGGAAGAAATCAATGAAATTATAACGGCCTTCGAAAGCTTAGCCAACGATTGGCCCAAATAAAGCTAGCTAAAAAGATCGGAATTTATTCCGGTCTTTTTTGTTGCTCACAATAAATTGTTCATTTCTTTATATTTTTGCCATAATTTAGTCAATTTAATAGGGTAAAATAGAAATAAGTCATACAGCCATGGTATAGGTGCTGCTAAAGCAAGAGCTGAGAGAGCAATTGTAACCACCAGACTGCAGGAGAAGAGATGTCACCATGTTTTTAGGCAGACATCCTACTTGAGTAGGATGTTTTTTTGAGGGATGTTTGGTAAACTATCATAGACTTTTAGAAAATAAGCTCCTAAATGACGGATATAAAAATTAAGGAATGAATGAGATGAAAGAAAAACTAAAAATTTATTTACATCAATTTTGGAAATGGCTGTTGCCATATCTGTTAATAGTTAAAAATCATGTAGTACGATTTTGGAGAAGATTCCACGTGGGAAAAATTCTTGTTTTAGCAGGATTAATTGCGGCTCTATTTGCAACAATCTCTTTGTATATTTATGCTAAAGCAGAAGATGTTGAGGACCTGAAAGCTGGTATTGAAGAAGTCACTAAAGTATACGATATTGAAAGCGAAGAGGCCGGAACGTTGTATTCTCAACGGGGGACATTCGTCTCACTGGATAATATGGCACCTGAATTGATCGATGCAGTTATCGCTACTGAAGACAATCGGTTCTATAAGCATAAAGGATTCGATGTCATCGGAATTGCTCGTGCGGCTGTCCAGTACGTGATCAACGGTGGTCAAATCAGCGGGGGAGGGAGCACCATCACCCAACAGTTGGCTAAAAACAGCTTTTTAACGTTGGATCAGACCTTGACTAGAAAATTAAAAGAATTATTTTTATCTATTGAAGTTGAAAAAGAATACAGCAAAGATGAAATTTTAGAGATGTATTTTAATAAGTCTTATTTTGGGAACGGCGTTTGGGGCGTAGAAGATGCTTCGCAAAAATATTTTGGGAAATCAGCTTCTGAACTCGATCTTTCAGAATCGGCTACTTTAGTAGGGATGCTGAAAAACCCGTCTTCGTATAATCCAATCGACAGCATGGAAAATGCTGTTGGCCGTCGTGATATTGTGTTGAGCTTGATGGTGAACAACGAGGCTATTTCGCAAGAAACGGCAAGTGCAGTTCAGCAAGAAAGTTTGGCTTTAGTAGACAATTACCAAGAGTCAAATGGTTATAGATATCCGTATTACTTTGATGCGATCATTCGTGAAGCAGAGTTGGCTTACGGGTTTTCAGAAGAAGAAATCCTAAGCGGCGGATACAAAATCTATACTTCTTTAGATCAATCCTATCAGCAGGAAATGGATCAAGTGTATCAAAATGATTCTTTCTTTGATGACGCAGATGATGGTACTTTGCTGCAAAGTGCTTCTATCATGTTGGATTCAAAAACGGGCGGTGTGCTAGCCGTTGTAGGCGGACGTGGAGAGCATATCTTCAGAGGTTACAACCGTGCAATACAAGCTGCACTGCAACCAGGATCGGTGTTGAAACCCTTATCCATTTATACTCCAGCTTTGGAAAGAAATTATGAAATAGATTCTATGCTTCCAGATGAAGAAGGGCTGACTTTTGGAGAAGACAATTACTCTGTTTCAAACTGGAACCATCAATACCTTGGAGAAGTTCCATTGTACGAAGCATTGGCGGATAGTTTAAATGTGCCGGCAGTTTGGTTGTTGAATGATATTGGATTAAATACAGGGATAAAAAGTTTATCTAAATTTGGTATCGAAGTAGGGAAAAAGGACAAAAATTTATCTTCCGTAGCACTAGGAGGTATGTCCACTGGCGTTTCTCCAATAGACATTGCGAGTGCATACACCGCTTTAGCAAATGGTGGGATTCGAAGTGAAGGGTACTTCATTACAAAAATAGTCGATTCTACAGGAGCTGTGGTTGTAGACAATACGACACCTGAACAGAATAAAGCTACTTCCCCAGAAATAGCTGAAGAAATGACCAGTCTGTTGATGGGTGTATTTACCAGCGGTACTGGAAAAAGCAATAAACCAGCAGGCTATACGATTGCAGGAAAAACAGGTAGTACTCAGCTAACATTTGGTGACAATACAGATGGTACGAAAGATCAATGGACAGTCGGGTATACTCCTGATATTGTGTTGACTACATGGATGGGATTCGATAGTACGGACGAAGACCATTATATGACAACCAGCAGTGCAACAGGTGTTGGACCATTGTTTAAAGCACAAATGGAAGAAATTTTACCAGAAACGCCATTGACGGCTTTTGAAACAAAAAGTGCAGAAGCCATTCTGGCTGAAAAAGAACCTCAAGAGAATTGGACCGATAACCTGCAAGATTCGGTTGATTATTGGAAAGAAAAAGTCAATGATGGAGTTTCTGAACTTAAAGACAAGACAGCTAACTGGCTGGATGGTTTGCTGGGCAATTGAGTTTTCAGTGAAACATTAACGTTTTATGTGAATTAACCTGTATGGATAGTGAAATAATCCTTGTAGTGTTATAGTTATTGAGATGCAACAGGTTACAATAATTTTCTAGGAGAGTGACTATATGAGTACAAACGTTTATGATACAGCTAACCAATTAGAAAGAGAATTAAGAGAATCAGAAGCTTATGTAAAATTACAAGCTGCTTTAGGAGAAATCAAATCTGATGCAGACGCAAGTGCGGTATTCCAAGAAGTTCAAGGGATCCAAATGAAATTACAACAAATGCAACAAAGCGGACAAGAAATTACTGAAGAGCACATTCAAGAAGCTCAAGTAATCTCTGAAAAAGCTGGCGCAAACGAAAAAGTTCAAAATTTGATGGAAGCTGAACAACAAATCAGCTCAATGATCGATGATTTAAACCGCATCATCATGCAACCTATTCAAGATTTGTATCAAGCTCAAGGAGAATAGTACCTAAGTTTGTGGAAAAACAAACTTCAGAATTGTTTCCATTGAAAAGGGTTGGGACAAAAGGTGAAATCCGTCTTTTGTCTTACCATATTGTCATAAATTAAGGATAAAAATAAAAAACTCATTCTCCAAATTTGATGAAAAGTGTCGTCAAATTTGAGAATGAGTTTTTTGTTATAAACTTTTGTCTTCATTTCTGTTTAGGGCATGTATGAATTGAATTTTTATAGGAACTCCAGTTTCTCTCTTCATCTGTATCAAATGCCCAAAAACAGTGATACCTATTTCGGATAAGACAAACAGAATGCTAAAAGCAATTCCGCTAACGGCTAGGTAGTTTAACATGAATCCTCTCTCCTTTTTACCGGGATTAGAAAAAATAGAACACTTTATAATGACTTTAACATTGATAGGTCTTTTTTTTAATAAAATGCTTTCTTTTTTAACTGTTTAAGACCATGTAGTTATCCTTTTTTTATATTCATGTAAAACCTGCAGCTAGTTTATGATAGGCTAAATATTTTTTTGCGCTTAAAAAAGAACATATGTGCGGTTTTTTGTGTATAATGAAGAAGACAATATTATAGAAAGAGGTAGAAGTAAATGGTGCAATTTATTCATGCAGCCGATTTACATTTAGATAGTCCTTTCAAAGGGATCAAAGGCTTGCCCGCTTTTATTTGGGAGGCTATATACCAATCTACTTTTCAAGCTTTAACTCATTTGGTAGATTTAGCGATTGAAAAGCAAGTGGATTTTATTTGTTTAGCAGGGGATATCTATGATGGAGAAGATCGTAGTGTAAAAGCGCAAGCTTATTTAAAAAAAGAGATGGTACGTTTAAAAGAAGCCGGTATTCCAGTGTACTTGATTCATGGGAATCATGATTACGTGGAGCAAAATGGATTGCAATTAGATATGCCGGATAACGTTACTATATTTCCATCAGCAGCAGAAACACTGCATTATGAAACGACTAATCACGAGAGAATTGCCTTAACAGGTTTTAGTTACAATAAACGATGGATCAGTGAACGAAAAATAACGGATTATCCGATGCGCAGCTCACAAGCAGATTATCACATTGGCTTGCTTCATGGCTACCAAGAAGGAAATGCTTCTGAACACGATAAATATGCTCCCTTTAGCTTGCCTGAATTAAGAAGTAAACAATACGATTATTGGGCTTTGGGACACATCCATAAACGCCAAGTACTCGGAGAACACCCGTTGATTGTTTATTCTGGGAATACTCAAGGTAGAAATCGAACAGAAAGCGGACCAAAGGGATGTTATTTGGTGACTTTGGCGAATAAAACAGAAAAGATAGACTTTTTTCCTTTAGCGCCTATTAAATGGGAAACGGTAGAAGTGTCACTCAAGGGTAAAAAATCGTTGCAAGAAGTCTATCAAGTTTTGAACGGAACAATCCGTACTTACCAAAATGAAATTCACAGCACGTTATTAGCGATAGAATTAACCAATACAAGTGATTTGATTGAGGGAGTGTTGCGTAAAATCCGACAAGGAGATTTGCTTGAAGGATTGCAACAAATTTCTCAAACCGTACCGTTTGTTTTTGTGGTTCAATTGTCTCTTCAATCGAAAAAGGAACAGACTCTGCCTTCTTTGGTTCAGCTATTTCCAGACGAATGGCAGCAAACGCTACAGGAACTTCAAACAGGGACGGCCTTCAAAGAGACCACCCAAAGTTTCTTTGATAGTCAACGCTTGAAGGATGTTTTGATTGACAGAGATGAAAAATACCGACAACGCATTGTTCAAATGGCCGAACAAGAAATACGTCAACAATTAGGTCACGAAGGAAGTGGCATTGATGAAGATTAAAGGAATAGAAATTTACGGATACGGCAAATGGGTAGACAAAAAGTTTACGGACATTGGCGAATTGCAAGTCTATTACGGACAAAATGAAGCTGGCAAAACAACGTTAATGTCTTTTATACACAGTATTTTATTTGGTTTTCCTACAAAACAGAGTTCTGAGTTGCGTTATGAACCAAAAGAAAGTACGCGCTATGGCGGCCGGCTGATCGTAGAAGAGACTCCATATGGTGGAGCCATAATAGAACGAGTAAAAGGGAAAGCTAATGGAGATGTCACAGTAACTCTATCCAATGGAGTAATCGGATCTGATGAGTTGCTGGAAAATATATTGTACGGCATAGACAAAAAGACTTACCAAACGTTGTTTTCATTTGATTTAGACGGCTTACAAGATATGCAGAAAATGAATGAAAAGAAACTCAATCGTTATTTTTTAAGTATCGGAACGTTAGGAAACGAACAATTATTGAGAGTAGCGGATAGATTTGAAAAGCAAGCTAATGAGTTGTTTAAGCCGACTGGACGAAAACCTGAAATCAATCAAAAAATTCGTCAAGTAGAATCCAAGCAAAAGCAGCTGCAAAAAGCAAAAGACAAAAATCAACAGTACATGGAGTATTACCAGCAAAAATCGCAGTTAGAAGAAGACATTCAAACAAGTAAAGAAAAACGGCATAAAATGGAAGCCGCGATCAGTCATTATCAAAGATTAAACGCTAATTGGAGTCATTATGCTGAGATGCAATCTATCCAACAACAAATAGCCAAAGAAAAATTAGCTGATCTGCCCGAAGAAGGATTGTACCAACTCAATAATCTACAAGAACGGATCCATGAGATAAAAGGAACAATCACCGATATTCATGAAGAATTAATGAGTATTCAAGAAAAACAAGAGCCTTCTAGAAAACTGAGCTTTTACTTCAACCATGAGCAATTGATTGAAGAGCTGCTAGCTGAGTTAGAGGACATTCAGCAACAAGCTATGGAGCAAGAACAAGTGCAAACAGAAATCCATCAGTTGGAACAAGAATTGATCCAAGCGAAGTTTAAAGCAGGACTTTCTCCGGATAGTCCTGTTCCTGAACAGCTGACGGAGGAGAAGAGACAATTATTCTCTGCGTTATCCAAGGAATGGCAAGAGATTGAACAGAAACAAACTGCTGCTAACGAAAAAGCTCACTATTTAAATTATCAACATCAACATTTGTACCAGCAATTAGATCTGTTAGAACAACAATTGTGGAGTCAAGATCAATTTCAAGAAGCAGAAAAAGCATTTAAAAAACAACATTCAGAACAAAATACCTATATTACGTCTAAAGAAGTCCGCCGCTCCAAGATGAAGAATCAACCTAAACAAATGATTTCCCTAGTCTTTGGTGTGCTGCTAGCAATAGTGGGATTAGTGATGAGCAATTTATTAGGCTATGGTTTGGTCGCTATGGGGGCCATATTAGCGATTTGGACACTCAGCTATTCGTTTAGTAAATCTCAAGAGGCTGCAAATGAGCTGTCTGCAGCGGAAAAGGAAGATCCGCTTGTTTCGTATGAATCTTTTGTACAGCAAAAAGAAATCAAAAAACAATGGCGCGAAAAATTAGCTGAGAATGATCAAGTAACGTTTGATTTGAATCAAGTAAAAGAATTGGAAATAGAACTGGAGAAAAAAATAAGTTTATTGAAACAACAGGAAAGATCGTTAAAAGAAGAACACGGCTATCCCTATTCTTTCTCTCTCATGGAACTTGAACGAGAAGAAGACCCTTATCGATCTATGCGTGAAATAGATCAGCAGATACGTCTCAAAGAACAGCGCATAGCAGTTTTGGAACAAAGCGTTTATTCTTGGAGGGATCAGACGAATATTCTTGAAGCTGTGATTTTTTTGGATTGGAATTCCTTACCGAGTATTATCAATGGAGTAAAACATTACAAAGAGGAAGTAACCAACGAAAGGATCCAACGCAATCAATTATTGCAGACTGAAAAAGAAATCCATACTCGATTGCAGCATTGGGACAAGCAGCAAAAAGAGCTGGAACAACAACGAACTAAACTCTTCCGTTCTATACAAGTTAAAGACGAAGATGAATTTCGCAAAAAGTATATTTTATTCCAAAATCTTACAGAGAAAAAGAATCGTTTAAATGTATTAGAGAACCAATTGACACAGGATATTACACTCTACAATCAATTTAAAGACCAAACGGAATTACAAGAAAACGTTCAGCAGTTAGCATCTGATATTCAAACGATGAAAGAAGCAGAAGAAGCAAAACTCAATGAAAAAATAAATTTTGAGTTATCTATGCAACGTTTAGAAGAAGGCGGAGAGTATTCGGTGCTGCTGCAAGAAGTAAGTAATTTGGAAAGTGAATTACAGTTATTGGTTGATCAATGGTCAAGTTACAAAGTGGCTGCCGCAATCATCGAACGAACGCTCAACTTAGCAAAAAAAGATCGGTTTCCTCAAACCATCAAGGATACTACAGCGTTCTTTCATTTATTGACAAGTGGAAGCTACCAAAACGTGTTTGTAGAAGAAGAAGAGCTGCTGGTGCAGCACCAAGATGGAGCCTTATTCAATGCCTCAGAATTGTCTAAAGGGACAGCAGAGCAGTTGTATGTAGCCTTACGCTTTGCTTTTGTTAAAAATACCAGTGACTTGGTCAAACTTCCTTTGTTGATCGATGACGGGTTCGTGAATTTTGATACTGCAAGGAAAAGTGAAATGCTTGAATTACTGAAAAAGATGAGTGAGACCACCCAAATACTTTATTTTACATTTGATGAAACGATCAAACAAACTTATCCAAATCAGCTGGTAGAAATGCTATAATGAAAACGTAGAAACTGTTGATGTTAGCTGATTTTAATACTAAAAAGCAACTTTGTGTAAAAGATTTATGACGAGGAGGAGTATGATGTCAGAAAAGAACTTGTATGATTACAATGTGGACGAAACGTTTGAGATATTTCTGTTGATCAAGTCTGCGGAGGTACGTGTAGCAAAAAATGGCAAAAAATTTATTGCCTTTACTTTCCAAGATAAAAGTGGACAAATGGATGGGAAGTTTTGGGATGCTTCAAATGAAGATATTGAAAAGTATGTTTCAGGCGCTATTGTAAAAGTATCTGGAAAAAGAGAACTGTACCAAGGGAATCCTCAAATTAGATTGTATAAATTACGTTTATCTTCAGTAGGAGAACCAGATTCAGCAGAACAATTTATCGAAAAATCCCCCATTAAAAAAGAAGATATGGTAGAGGAATTGAACCAAACTTTATTTGAAATTACAAATGCGCACTGGAATCGAATTGTTCGTCATTTATTAACAAAATACCAAAAAGAATATTTTGAATCTCCAGCAGCTAAAAGATTCCATCATGCATTTCATGGAGGTTTGGCATTCCATACTATTTCTATGCTCAGACTGGCTAAAGTTATTGCAAATCAATATGAGAATATCAATCAATCACTATTGTATGCAGGAGTCATCATTCATGATTTAGGAAAGGTAATTGAGTTGACTGGTCCTGTTTCAACCGAGTATACTTTAGAAGGTAATTTAATAGGGCATATTGTGTTAGTAGATGAAGAAATATCAAAAGCCTGTGCTGTATTAAAAATAGATGAACACAGTGAAGATGTACTTCTTTTGAAACATATGGTGTTAGCACACCATGGAAAACAAGAATTCGGTTCTCCTGTACAACCTAAATTGAGGGAAGCCGAGATCCTTTATCATATCGATCATTTAGATGCGACGATCAATATGCTGGATACAGCGTTGAGCCGCACAGAACCAGGGACATTTTCAGAAAGAATATTTGGATTGGAGAATCGTTCGTTTTACAATCCTTCTGTTTCAACTGCCCCAAAAAGCGAATAAGAAGTAGATGAAAATGACACCTATTCTGAAACAAAGATTGAAATAGACAGTAAAATATGGTTAACTATAGATAACTTACAAAAAGAAAGTATTTTAACGTATGGTTAAAATACTTTCTTTTCTATCATTTCGAGAATATTTTTTTGGAAGGAGAGGTTTTATTTGGAAAAAAAATCAGTTGATGTTTCCCAGATACAATCTGTATCGACTGGAAACGAAGCCTGGATATGTGATATCAACACAGGTATATGTGGTACGGTTTCTACTACTCAAGAAACGATTGAACCCTTACAAGTTGATTTTTTCAAAACAGTCAAAAATAATCAATCAGTTGAAAGAGAGGATAATGAATGACGCGTGCGACAAAATCAGTACCGACAGTAGACCTTTATTACGCAACAGATCCATTATGTTCATTTTGTTGGGCATTTGAACCAACCCTGCTTAAATTCCGTTACCAATATAAACATTATTTAGCGGCAGATACGATTTTAATGGGCGGTATGATTCCTAGTTGGGATACCTTTGGGGGAGACCCAGGAAATGGGATTTAAAAAGCTGCCGACGTCACACATCACTGGCAAGAGATTGGGCAATATACTAGAATGCCGATTGATGGAACGATATGGACAGAAAAACCCATTGATTCATCTTATCCCAGCTCACGGGTGTTTGAGATTGTACGACGAGACTTTCCCGAATCCGCTGACAAAACGTTACGCCAGATACGTGAAGCAATCATGCTGCGCAATCAAGACATTTCAGAGAAAAGTGTCTTAGAGGCGATTCTGGAAAAGGTAGGATTGGATAGTCAAGTTATCCTTGAAGAAGCAGAAGGCGCAGCTGGACAAGAATTATTGGTCCAAGATTTGCAAATGGTTCAAGCTTTACAAGCATCCGGATTTCCGACTGTTGTTTTGGTCAATAGTCAAAATCAAGGATTGAAAATTGTGGGAGCTCAACCTTTTGAAGCGTTAGTAAGTGCTCTGGAACAGATTTTACCAGAAGGAACGAGTCCAGTTCCTGAGACTGTTCCTAGTTTAACTGAAGTAGCGAAAGGTCATCCGACGTTAATGTCTAAAGAAATTGAAGTGTTGTATAATCTTGAAAAAGAAGCAGTGCTTGAATTTGTAACTTCACAACTATCGGCTGATCAATTTGAAACAGAAATGATCATGAATGAAATGTATTATAAATTGCACTAATTGAAGATAAAGAAAGACCCGATCATTTTGATCGGGTCTTAAACTTTTTCTGAGATTATTCTTCAGAAGACTCTGCATCAGTTGATGCACTTGATTCATCAGCAGATTCTTCGCTTGATTCAGTTGATTCTTCGGACTCATCGGTAGATTCAGTAGATTCAGTAGATTCTCCAGATTCATCAGTAGACTCCTCAGACGTAGTACCTGTTTCTTCAGCAGGGGCTATGAAAGTATCCATGATGCCTTGTAAATCTTCGTCATTGATTTGGATATTTGCGTCTTTTAGAATGCCGGAAAGAATGTTGAAGACATATTCGTCATCCGCTAATTTTTCATTTATGATTTGTTCTGTCAATACTTCAGTTTCTTCTTCTAAAGTTCCCTTTTCAGGTTTTTCATCCATCTTAATAATGTGATAACCATAGGTAGATTGTACTGGTTCTTGAGTTATTTCGCCTTCTTCTAATGCCATTGCAGCTTCTTCAAATTCGGCAACCATTTCTCCAGTGGTGAAAGTTAATTGACCGCCATTAGCAGCAGTACCTTCATCTGTTGAATTTTCTTGAGCCAATGTTGCAAAGTCAGCTCCATTGTTTAATTCTTCAATCAATGAGTTAGCTGTTTCTTCGTCAGCTACTAAAATATGAGAAGCTGTCATTGGTGGAACATATGCATCGTAAGCAGCTTGAAGATCCTCATCTTCAATGGTTGTATTGTCTTTAACAGCTTCTTCAATTAATAAGCTGTAACGAATTAAATCTTTATAAGAATCAGCAGTGTAGCCTGATGAAGATAGAACGTATTCAAATCCCTCAGCTCCGCCATAAGCAGCAGCTTCTTCTTCGAATGCTGCGGCAACAGCTTCGTCATTGACAGCTTCTCCATAAGATTCTTCCAATACATCTGTAATGATCATTTGTTGAAGCGTTGCAGCTCCATATGTTTCTTTCATTTCTTCGTATAGCGCATCTTGTGAGATTTTGCCTGCTGTAGTGGAAGCCACTGTATCATCAGCACATCCAGCTAATGCAATTCCTGCTAAAACAGCTGTAGCTGTTAATAACATTTTCTTCATTCAAACACATCCGTTTCCTAATTTTCGCTGTTAATAAATCAACAACCTCGATTACTAATATAACACAATAGATTTGATAAAAAAATCTTCTCTGAGAAGTTTTCTATTAAAATCAATGAAAAATCATAGAAAAATCATACTCTTTGTCAAGTAAGTTTTTTTATCAAAAAAATACAGGCGAGATCTTAGGTGATCCACCTGTATAAGTATGCTGGTTTATCATTATTTAATGAACTGTGACGATTAGTTTTTTGTATCTTCTTGATTGGCAGAAGATTTCATACTTTCTGTCATATCTTGCACATCACTATTCAATTTGTTTGCTTGTTCTTGAATTCTGCGCATTCTAGGTTCAACTTCGTAAGAAAACTCCTGAACCGTTTCGTTCATGTCTTTGGCAAAATCGGTAGCCAACGTTTTTCCTTCATTTGTTAATTCTGAGATAGCACCTTTCAAGTCTTTAACTTTGTCCGTTACATCTTGGACCAAAACAGTCGTGTCATCTAAATAACTTTTCATCGCTTCACGATTTTGTTCACCGGTTCTAGGGGTTTTTAATAATCCGTATGCTCCACCTACGATCGCACCAAATACTAACCCGCTTGCTAATCCTATTTTCATACTGATTCCTCCATTTCATGTCGAATTGATTTAGCTAGTTGATCTAATTCTTCAGGAGAATAGTTCTCTGAATTATCTCCAAAATGAATACTGAACGTATCTTTTTCATCATAACGAGGCAACAAATGAATGTGACTATGGAAAACAGATTGGTAAGCTAATTTTCCATTGTTATTCATAATGTTCATTCCTTGAATGGAAGAGTCTGATTTTTTCAATCCTCTGGCAATTCTAGGAATACGTGAAAAAACTTCTTCAGCTAATTCATTATCGTATTCATAAATATCCGCTACGTGTTTTTTGGGTACCACTAAAGTATGGCCTTTAGTCACTTGTGTGAGATCCAAAAAAGCAACGACAACGTCATCTTCATACACTTTTCTACTTGGTATTTCGTTATTGATGATCTTACAAAAAATACAATCCTCCATGCAAATCCTTCTTTCTCAAATCAATAGTTTTACAAATCCGGAAATCTAACTTAGTATACGTCAAATGTATCATAAAACCGATTTAAAGTGAAATAAGACAAGCTTCTTATGGTACAATAAATAAAATAATGAAGTACTGGAGGATTACCTGAATGAGTTTAGAAGTAGCAAATGTCACTGGTGGATATAGCCAAGTACCAGTATTAAAAGATGTCTCATTTGAAATTGAGGATGGTCAATTGATCGGTTTGATTGGGTTAAACGGAGCTGGAAAAAGTACGACCTTAAAACACATCATCGGATTGATGGATCCTTTCAAAGGAAATATTACGATTGATCAATTAACCTTAAAAGAAAATGCTTCTGCTTACCGAAAAAAGTTTGGTTTTGTTCCTGAAACTCCTGCATTATACGAAGAATTAACCTTAAGAGAGCACATTGAAGTGACGGCCATGGCTTACGATATTCCTATGGAAGAAGCTATGAAACGCGCGGATCACTTATTAAGAACCTTTCGTTTAGAAAAAAAACTGGAGTGGTTTCCGGCGAATTTTTCAAAAGGGATGAAACAAAAAGTCATGATCGTTTGCGCTTTTTTAGTTGATCCAAGTCTTTACATCATTGATGAACCTTTTTTAGGTCTTGATCCTTTAGCTATCCATGCATTGCTGGAATTGATGGACGAGAAGAAAAAATCTGGAGCATCCATTTTGATGTCTACCCATATTTTGGCGACTGCTGAAAGATATTGCGACGGATTTATCATTCTTCATGATGGAAAAGTTCGGGCAAAAGGCTCCTTAGCCGATCTGCGGCAAGCTTTCCATATGCCGGATGCTAATCTAGACGAGATTTACATCGAGCTGACCAAAGAAGAAGGTCGTTCAGTATGAGTGTGGTAGACATATGGAAAAGACGCTTAGCAGATCATCAAAAAACGATGATGAAGTATTTGAAGTATGTACTGAATGACCACTTTGTCATCGTTTGTTTATTTTTATTGGGAGCATTAGGGTACGGCTACTCAGAAACGTTAAAAACGGTGTCTACAAATTTCATTTACGGACGTATGATAGCGGTAATTGTTTTTTCGAGTATCCTGTTTATTGGGAAATTAGCCACTCTAACTCAGTCAGCAGATATCGTCTTTTTATTGCAAAAAGAAAAGGAGATGGACGCTTATTTCAAGAAGGCTAAAGGCTACAGCATGATTCTGCCATTAGCTGTTATAGCGTTTATTTCGGTCGCTGTGATGCCTTTATTAGTAGCGACCAGTTCATTTATGTTTACGGACTGGATATTCTTTTTTGCTTACTTAGCTGTCCTGAAGGAAGTAGAATTAGATGCGCAATGGTTGAAAATCAAACAACCCATAGAAAAAGAGCGCAGCAAATTAACCATTCTGGTGATTCTTCTGGTCGTAGTGAGCAGTATGTTCGCGTTATATCTGCATCCATTAGCTGGTCTTGTCAGTGCTGTTGCAGGAAGTGTGTTCTGGCATTTCCAAATAGGAAAGGCTAGACAAATCTTCCGCTATCAATGGGAATACTTGGTCCAAAAAGAAACGGCACGTTTAAAATTGATTTATCAGTTTATTAATTTATTTACAGACATTCCAGCACTAAAAGGAACGATCAAACGAAGAGCATATTTTGACAACCTATTAAAGCGGATTCCATTAAAACATCAAAACACCTACTTGTATCTGTTTTCTAAAGCTATTGTGCGAGGAACTGAATATAGCGGATTAGTGTTTCGTTTGAGCTTGATAGGTGTTGTGGTGATTGCTTTGTTAGCCAATCCTCTGTTGAATGGTATGATGAGTGTTTTATTTCTTTATTTGACAGGATTCCAATTGATTCCATTGTATTACCATTACGATAACCATTTGTTATCCGTTTTGTATCCTGTTGATAAGAATCAGAAATTATCTGCGATGCAAACCATTTTGTTATTCTTACTAGTGATTCAAAGCAGTTTGTTTTTAGTGGCTAATCTATTAACAATGCCTATCGTTGTCAGTATAGGGTTATTTATATTAAATGTCCTGTTTAGTTGGTTGTTCAGTCGATTCTACTTAGCTTCCCGCATCAAAAAGCTCAATAAAGGGTAAAATCAAACAGACAAATAAAAAAAATAATGCATTTACGAAAAAAATTTGATAGGATAGAAAAAAAATAAAAATTTTTTAGGGAGAAGGAAAGCAAATGAAAGTCATCTGGAATGACCAAATTGTTGATAGAAGTGAAGTGAAAATTGATATGGAAGATAGAGGGTATCAATTTGCGGACGGGATTTATGACGTTGTTCGGGCCTATAATGGACAGTTTTTCACTTTAGATGAACATGTAGACCGTTTCTTTTCCGGCATGAATAAAATCGATCTGGAAGCTCCTTTTACAAAAGATGAATTGAAAAGCCGTTTAAAAGAATTGATCCAAATCAATAAAATCGATACTGGGAATGTTTATTTCCAAATCAGTAGAGGAATAGCGTCTCCTAGAGACCATATTTTTCCAGACCCTACTGATGTGCCGCCGGTTTTTACGGCGTCAACGACAGTAGTCCCAAGAAATCAAGTTAAAATGACGAACGGTATTACTGCTGGTATTGTCCCTGACACTCGTTGGCTGCATTGTGATATCAAGTCCATCAGTTTATTAGGCAATATTTTAGCGAAGCATACCGCGCATAAAGAAGGTTTTGATGAAGCTGTTTTGCATCGAGATGGAATAGTGACGGAATGTTCTTCTTCTAATATGTGGATGGTAAAAGACGGCATAGTTTATACACATCCAGATGGTAATTTGATCCTTCCGGGGATCACTAAAATCGTTTTACTTAGAGCTGCAGAAAAAGCAGGCATCCCTGTAAAAGAAGAAACATTTACGTTAGAGGATCTGAAACAAGCGGACGAAGCTTTTTCTTCTAGTACGACTATTGAAGCTATGCCGATCATTGAAATTGACGGAGTAGCTGTAGGACAAGGAAAAAGAGGTCCTGTCGTTGAGAAGCTGCAACAGTACTTTGTGGCTGAGATCGAAGCTCAGTGTGGAAGTATAACCATCACTAACTAAGTTAAAAAAAGACACCCTGCAGGGGCTCAGAGATCACAACTCTAAGCTGCCTAAGGGTGTTTCTTCTTGTTCAAGTAAATCGTCGGTTAGAGCTGGAGCAACAGTGTTTACTAAAAGAGAATGACACTCGTTCTTTTGGGAGTCAATCAACTCTTTATTGTAACCAATTTGTTCAGCTTCAAATAATTTTTCTAAAACTTCTTTAAAATGAGAACCATATTGGAACACTCTGTCTGGCTGTTGAATATTTTCAAAAAAGAAATCTACTTTACTATCCCAAGTTATCGCAATGGTAGGGATATCCAAAGAGACAGCAATAATGTGACTGTGCAGACGGAAAGAAATGATACTGCGGTAGCTGGCTATGGTTTGAACTAACTCTATCGGCTTCAATGGACGCTTGGCGATAGCCGATTCATCATAGCCGCATAATTGGGCTATTTTAAGTGCTAACTCATAATCGTCAAAACTGCCATTGCAAAATAATTCCCAGCGTATATCCCTATCATTCAATGACGTAATGATATTTGAATACATTTTGATGACTTTGTCGTCTTTCTTACGGCTTTGGCTGATAACTCCTAGACCAATTACATTGCTTCCGCTTTTTTGGATATCAAAAGCTTCAGAGGCCCACAGAGCACAATCATGAGATTGAGCAGCTTGCAGATGAGTAGGAAGTAATCTCTCATTCATTTGATTCAAGTGATCCCGAGCACTGATAGAATCAATATTTTGATGATTCAGAGCATGTTGCAGCTGTTTTTGCAATAATACGCTGTTGACGCGCCCCATGCCGCATGCATTAAAAATGGTCGGTGTATCGTGTTTTGCTAAATACTTCATATGCCGATGGATAGGCAGACTAAAATAATCCATAAATAATTGACCACCTGCAAATACTGCTAAATCATAGGGTTGGTCGCTGATTTCTTTGGTTTTTTTCGATCTTTTCCAGCGTCCATGAATATATAAGGCGTAAAGAAAAGTATTTCTGTTCAACACTCTATGGGCCCATTTAGAGATGAGGTATTTGCTTCGACCAATGAGCTTATTTTGTCCGTTGTATTCATTCATAAAATCTGATCGCCCGGATAAGTCAGAACGCACTAACTTTGAACTGGAAAAAGCTTCTTTGATCAGGAATTCAACAGATTGGCAAATGACTCCGTCACCTAAATTTTCTGAGAAATGCTCACCAATAACGAGGACTCTTTTCTTCATTTCTCATCATCCTTTCGGTCACTCAATAAGGGTGCTTAATTTAAAAAAAGAAGTATGAATTAATGATACAATAACAAAAGATAAACATTTTTGCACCTCATAAGTTTATTGCATAAAATGACTGAAAACT
Organism: Desemzia sp. FAM 23990; assembly: GCF_045528485.1. Taxonomy (NCBI): domain Bacteria; kingdom Bacillati; phylum Bacillota; class Bacilli; order Lactobacillales; family Carnobacteriaceae; genus Desemzia; species Desemzia sp. FAM 23990. Next base: position 23,141 of record NZ_JBGQQW010000008.1, on the reverse strand, counting down.
ATTACATCGTTAGAAGTTCTGTATTTTTGAATTTGTTGCTTGACTGATGGTAGTTTTGTATCTAAAATAGATAACGAAGAGTAGGATGGATGTCTGAGCTGATATCTGTCTTTTTTTGTCCAAAGGGTAAATAATTTGCTTTTTAATTTATAGCAAGGAATGATTTTGGTATGGACTTAGAATATAATTCTGGATGGAAGTTGCATCCAATCGGTGGTGACACTGGACAAGCTTATATGGGAACTAAGGCTGAGGAAAAGCTTTTTTTAAAGCGGAATTCTTCACCTTTTTTGGCTGCACTTTCTGTTGAAGGAATCACTCCAAGATTGATTTGGACGAAACGAATTGGTAATGGAGATGTTTTAACAGCCCAAGAGTGGTTGAATGGACGTACCTTGAAAAAAGATGAAATGTCATCTTTAGACGTGGCGCATTTGCTAAGTCGTATTCATAATTCTGAAAACTTAAGAAGAATGCTGACAAGAGTTGGAGGACAAGAAGTTAGACCAACTGATCTACTGAGTGATTACCAAACCGATCTTCCGTTAGATTTAAAAAAACATTCATTTTTAAGAGATGTATTTCATCAATTGTTAGATACCATGCCAGCAGTAGAATCCTCTAGCTTAAGAGTCTGTCACGGTGATGTGTATCGTAAAAACTGGTTATTATCAGATGAAAACCGACTGTACTTAGTGGACTGGGACTCTGCAATGCTGTGCGATCCAGCCAGAGATTTAGGCGTTTTGCTGTGCCAATACATTGAAAAAGATGATTGGAAATCCTGGTTATCTCATTATGGGATAGAGCTGACAGAAGAACTGACCGAAAAAATGGTATGGTATGCAGCAATGAATTATCTGATTCAAATTAAACAACACCATAAAAAAGCTCGATTCTATAAAATGAATCAAGACATTATTCGATTACAAGAGTTGGTTACGATCAACTGACTATATCTATTATTTGTTTTAGAACTTATATTGAAATCAATCATCGATCAGGGAGCCAAGACAATATGTCCTGCTCCCTTTTCCTTGAATTAAAAATGGAAGAACTGATAGAAGAGGAGAAAATGATATGCGTTTGAGAAATAAGCCAGAAGCACCTGAAAAAATTGCCGGCTATCCACAATTTATTCCTGAAAATCCAGAAGAATTGAAAGGGAACTGGTCATCACGTTTTGACAACAACCATCCTATCCATATTGAAGTAGGAACAGGAAAAGGCCGTTTTATTTATGAGATGGCTAAATTACATCCAGAAATCAATTACATCGGAATTGAACTTCAAGTGAGTGTGATTGTAACAGCATTGGACAAATTAATCGAAGCTGAATTGCCGAATCTTCAATTGCTTCATGTAAACGGTGGAGAGCTTACTCAATATTTTGAAGCAAATGAGATCGATCGAGTTTACTTGAATTTTTCAGATCCGTGGCCAAAGAATAAACACGAAAAAAGACGTTTGACCTATAAAACATTCCTTGCTGGTTATGAAGAAATTTTGGTGCCAAATGGAGAGATACACTTCAAAACAGACAACCAAGGCTTATTTGAATATTCATTAGCCAGTTTTTCACAGTATGGCATGATCCTAAAACAAGTCTGGTTGGATTTGCACAACAGCAACTTTGAAGGCAATGTAATGACTGAATACGAAGAGAAATTCTCCAATAAAGGAAACCGTATCTACAGAGTAGAAGCCCAATTCAGAGCTTAAAAAATTGCTCAAAAATGAAACAACCCAATTTTATACAAATTTCCTAGCTTAAAGTGAAAAAAATCAGCAGCAGAATATATTCTGCTGCTGATTTTTTAGTTCATTCTGATCAAAGACGATAAATATCTAAAATAGTACCTGTATAAGCATCGGCTAGAAATTCGTATTGCACTAAATCATTTTCTTCTATACGAGAAATACCGCCATAGTAAACTTTCGTTTTTAAAGCGAATTTTTGCATAGGAACTTTCGTGAGTTCGATCCACGAACCTTCAATAGGGCCTTCTTCTAAAAAAGCTTTTTTCACTCGTTTCAGAATTTTATCGCCATTCAAGGGTTTATTTTTTTTCACATAATTATTTAAGCAATACCCGCCGACTACTCCTGCGCCAAATAAAACACCGCCACATATGCTCAGAGTGGTTGTAAGGTTATTTTTACATGTCATACTCATACCTCCTGACTCTATTTTTCTACACATACAGTATAGCTTATTTCGAGGGAAAAAAGAAATTAGAGAGTTCTACCTTAAAATTAAAGGGGATATCAGTTATAATTAAATGGAAAGAGAAATCCCAACACATGAAAGGGGGAAGCGGCACAGTTTCTATTAGTAGATAATGTGACTGCACAGAATGGAACAAACTACATTTGATTTAATTAAGAAAATGACCGAGCTGCAAGGGACCAGTGGATTTGAACACCGCGTTCGTAAAGAACTGCGCAAAGAAATCACTCCTTATGTAGATGAGATCAAGCAAGACGGTTTAGGGGGGATTTTTGGAATCCGCAAAAGCAAAACCGAGGACGCTCCCAGAATTATGGTTGCAGCCCATATGGACGAAGTGGGTTTTATGATTGCCAATATTACTAAAGAAGGGTTATTCAGAGTTGTTCCTCTAGGCGGCTGGAATCCTTATGTTGTTTCAGCGCAACGATTTACTTTGCAAACAGCTAAAGGAGATTATCCTTGTGTATCTTCTTCTGTGCCACCTCACTTACTAAGAGGTACAAATGGAAAAGGAAGCGCACCAGATGTAGCAGATATTTTATTTGATGCTGGATTTGATTCGAAAGAAGAAGCAGAATCTTATGGTGTTCGCCCGGGAGATGCTATTGTACCGTTTGCTGAAACCGTCAAAATGGCGAATGGGAAGAAAATTCTTTCTAAAGCTTGGGATAATCGTTATGGAACGACAGTGGTCATTGAGTTGTTAAAAGAATTAGCTGGAGAAGAATTACCAAATACGTTGATCGCTGGAGCAAACGTTCAAGAAGAAGTTGGTTTGCGTGGGACTAAAGGTGCGGTGCATATGTTAAAACCGGATCTATTCTTCGCTGTCGATTGTTCTGCAGCAGATGATTTAACAGGCGATAAAACTAAATTTGGTCATCTGGGAGAAGGCTTCTTACTACGCTTGCAAGATCCTGGTATGATTACGCTAAAAGGAATGCTTGAATTTTTATTGGATACGGCTGAAACACATAATATCCCATATCAATATTTTATTTCTAAAGGCGGTACAGATGCTGGAGCAGCCCAAGTGATGAATAATGGCGTTCCAAGTGCAGTTATCGGAGTATGTGCGCGTTACATCCATACGCATCAAACGGTGTTCCATATGGACGATTATGCAGCAGCAAAAGAGATGTTGATGCATATCGTTCGTACATTAGACCGTAGCACACTGGAAACGATTTTGAAAAATAACTAAGCGAAAAGAGCGAAGTAAATGAAAGTATTAACCACAATGGAAGAATTTAAAACGTTAACTGCGGAAGGCAAAACAATCTTTTTCTTTACTGCCGATTGGTGTGGAGATTGTTCTTTCATCAAACCAGTGATGCCCGAAATTGTTGAGCATCATCCTGAAATAACATTTGTCGAAGTCGATCGCGATCAATTTATCGATTTATGCGGTGAATTGTCTATTTTCGGTATTCCAAGTTTTGTAGCTTTCGAAAAAGGCGAAGAAATTGGTCGATTCGTGAATAAAGACCGTAAGACTCAAGAAGAGGTCGAAAAATTTATTTCCACACTTTAGATGTTAGATAGAAACTAATTTGGAGGGATTATCATGGCAAAAGATATTCAAGAATACAAAAGAATTATGGTCGCAGTGGACGGAAGTGCTTCAGCCGAGTATGCATACAAGAAAGCCGTTAAAATTGCTGTACGAAATCATAGTGATTTGGTGATTGCTCATGTCGTAGATACCCGAACATACAGTATGGGAATGCCTGCTTTATATACAGAAGGAATCATTACAGAATCGGATGACATGAAAGACCAACTGGCTGGTTATAAATCAGAAGCAGAAGCCCAGGGTGTAACAAATGTTACTATTGAAATGGCTAAAGGACACCCAAGAACGTTATTAGCCGAGGATATTCCGAAGCGCTATGAAGTAGATTTGATCATCGTAGGTCAAACAGGTCTTAATGCAGTGGAACGTTGGATGATTGGTAGTGTGAGTGAACACATTTTGCGTACAGCACCATGTGATGTTTTAATTGTCAAAAATGAATTGGAAAATGAGGAATAAGAATGATTGTAAGTAGTTATAATAAGAATGGTGTTGGCGATACATTGATCGTCATGCTGAAAAACAGCGAAAAAGTAGAACAAAGCTTTGAAAGAAAAGACAATGTTGCTCGTATCTTTAACGAATCAACAAATGAAACAGTAGGATACAACTTTTTTGACGTTTCTGAAATCGTAAAAATTGCTGGTAATGGTCAAGTCGTTTTATCTGCTGAAGAAATTGATTCATTGAATCAAGCTTTATCAGCTGCTGGATTTGAAGATGCGTTAGAAGCGGATAGCCGACCTAAATTTGTTGTAGGGTATGTAAAAGAATGTGTTCCGCATCCTGACTCGGACCACTTGAATATCACTCAAACAGAAATCGACAACGGTGAAGTTGTGCAAATTGTCTGCGGTGCATCTAACATTGCTCAAGGACAAAAAGTAGTTGTTGCCAAAGTTGGTGCAATGATGCCCAATGGAATGGTCATTTGGGATGGAGAATTAAGAGGAGAACCTAGTCACGGAATGATTTGTTCGGCACGTGAATTGGAGCTTAAAAATGCTCCAAACGAAAAAGGTATCCTAGTATTGCCAGAAACGGCTGTTATAGGAGAAGTGTTTAAAGGCTAGAGACCTGTCGCTTCTAATCAAGAAAGAAGCTGCCTCAACATGAGACAGCTTCTTTTTTGTCTAAATAACGGAAATTATAAATGGTTTCATTTGATACATCTTCCAGGGAACGCTACTATCGGATATGGATTTGTGATAAAATGGCTTAGGTACCAATAAGAGGGGAGGAGACCAAATTATGGCCAAATACCAAGGTCCTGTCTTTCATAGACAACTTCAATCAGAGAGAAAAAAGCAAACAGCATCTCCTCATGAAGTCAAAATAAAACCAACACAATCCGATAAAAACGATGTCCCATTTTATAAACAACATGAAACTAAACAGTCAGAGGAACCACTGTTGTCCTCAAAAGGATTAAAGCATAAAGTAACGTCTTATCAAGAAGACCGCAGTTCAACTCCATTTAAAGTAAAACAAGTGCCGTCTCCTTTTTATGGTTATAAAGAAAGAAGAGAAGAGAAAAAAGAAAGCGTCAATTATGCTTTTATTTATGAGAACTTATCCAAACAACCAGCAGATTTTTTATTATTTGATGAGTATTTATCTGAATTAGGCGAAGAACAAGTCTTGAAGTCAGAAGATAGAACGGAAGAAACAGAGTTTTTGGAAGTGCTGGAACAACAGGAAAATCAGCAGCAAATGGATCACACCCCACAAAAAGTGATTGTTGAAACCGATAATCTTCCTGTTTTAAAGGATTCACATGAACCTATGAGTTCAAGTCAAAAAGAAACTGAAGAAGACTTAAATCAAGAGGTGAATGAAACTTCGAACATCCATGATGAAACAGCTCAAGAGACTGATTATCTGGTTCAAGAAAGCCAACCTGCAATCATTCTTCCGGAAGAAAGTGTTGGTTCTGCTGAAGTACTTGATGAAGCAGATGTTGACTCAGTCGTGAAAGAAACTAAGAAACGCGGATTATCTCGTTCTCTAGCAGGTATGATTCGTGACGAACAAGACGAACGGTTAAACAAAGGAAGAAACATCGCGCGTTACTTTGGAGAAACAGAAGATGAACCTGCAGCACAAGCGGCCACCATTTCAGAGCTTTTGGCTAGAGCTAAGCAAGGTAAACAAGTAGAGGAACTAGAATCACTTTTCGAAGACGAACAGCCTTATATAGAGGCGACTACTGTTGAAGAAAATGAACTGATTTCAAAAGAGCCGTTCATAGTTGAAGCAGATTATACTGAAATAGAAGAATTGGCAGCAGAAGAAGCATCTCCATCAGCAGAATTATCGGAACTTGCAGATAGAACTCAACAAGAAGAGTCTTTAGATGAACCGGAAGAAATCATTGAAGCTGGTCCTCTTGTGGTGGAAGACACTGATTCAAATCATGAGACTCCAGTGACGGAAGAAGAGAATACCGTAGAAGAGCCTGTGGATAGTGAAGAAAAAATTCAAGAACAGGATGCTGCATTCGAAGAATTTTCGTCTCAGCCAGCAACCATTACGGAACTTTTGGCTAGGGCTATGCAAGGAGAAGAACAGTCAAATGAACTGGAAAAACTTTTAGAAGACACGGCTCCTAGACTGAAAAATGCGGTTCTCGTAGAGGAGGAGGCTGCTTCAGAAGCAGGTCAAGCAGCTAATATAGAAGTGATAGATGTCCATCCAACATTGATGAGTGATGTACTGGAAAATACTCCACCGGAGAAACAGGTTATTGATGAAGAATCTTTCATAAAAAGTGAAAAACCAGCTCTAAAAGACCCTATTTTAGAGGATGGGATGACTTTGGATGAACAGATGGAACCTGAAACTATCTCTTTTGAAGAGGTCATTGAAGAAACAGGTGAATTCCCCGAGGAACCGGCAGAAACCGACATGTGGATTGATGATGAAGAAACTTCGGAAGAAATTCATGTAGAAGCAGTCAGTGAAATCAACGACACTCAAGAAGAAGAGGATTCTGAAGGATGGAAACCAGATGAGAGTTACAGTGCCGAAAAACAAGTATTGCATTACCAATATCCCTCTTTAGACCTTTTACAAGAACCTGTTACTTTTGAGCCTAATGCCATAGACGATTGGGTATTGGAACAAGCGGAAATTTTAAACGAGACACTAGAGGCATTTAATGTTGAAGCCCAAGTTGTCGGTTGGACGATTGGTCCTGCTATCACTCAATTTGAATTGCAATTGGGTCGAGGTGTCAAGGTAAATAAAATCACAAATCTATCTGATGACTTGAAATTGTCTTTAGCCGCTAAAGACATTCGAATCGAAGCACCTATACCAGGGAAAAGTACAGTTGGTGTAGAAATTCCGAACAAAAAATCTCGTCCTGTCATGATTGCAGAAGTAATCGGAAGCCAAACGTTCAAAAATAGCGAATCTCCGTTAACGATCGCAATGGGTGTGAATTTATCAGGTGAAGCAGTTGTCACAACACTGGATAAAATGCCTCATGGATTGATTGCTGGAGCTACTGGTTCAGGAAAAAGTGTATTTATCAATTCACTTTTAGTGAGTTTGTTGTACAAGGCCACTCCGAATGAAGTGAAATTAATATTAATTGACCCTAAAGCAGTAGAATTAGCTCCATATAATGATTTGCCGCATCTATTATCCCCAGTCATTTCAGAACCGAAAGCAGCTAATGAAGCTTTAAAATGGGCTGTAAATGAAATGGAAGAACGATACCAAAAATTAGCTGCCGGTGGAGTGCGAAATATTGACCACTTCAATAAAAAGGTAGCAGCCAGTGGCGATTTCGCCTTGAAAATACCTTATATTGTCATTATTATTGATGAGTTGGCTGATTTGATGATGGTTGCCAGCAATGAGGTCCAAGATTCTATTGCACGGATCACGCAAAAAGCACGAGCTGCTGGAATCCATTTGATAGTCGCTACCCAACGTCCTAGTGTGGATGTGGTAACAGGTACGATCAAAAACAATATTCCAACCAGAGTGGCATTTATGGTTTCCAGTCAAGTGGACTCACGTACCATTATCGATACAGGTGGAGCTGAAAAGCTTCTTGGAAGAGGAGACATGTTATTCCAAGGAAATGGAGTCAACCAGCCAACGCGAATTCAAGGGACCTATGTAGAAGAAGAAATAGAGGATATTGTTGATTTTATCAAAGAACAACAAGAACCAAACTATTTGTTCCAATCTGAATCTCTTCTAGCTAAAGCTGAAGCTTTGGAAGGGAAAGATGACTTATTTGACGAAGTACTGCCATTCATTATTGATGAAGGCACTGTTTCTGCCTCCTCATTGCAGCGCAAATTTAGAATTGGTTTCAACCGCGCGTCTAACTTGATCGATACATTGGAAAGTGAAAATTTGATTTCAGAAAATAAAGGTTCAAAACCCAGAGATGTCTTTTTAACACGCAGCGATTACGAAGAAAAGTTTTTATAATAGAAAAAGAGATTTTCTGATTGTATAGAAGATCTCTTTTTGATTTTGTTTGATAAGATTTATAGGATACATTAGACAGGAAAATTTTTTGTTTTTTATTTGGAACCTGAAATCATTTTGTGTTCCTAGGGGCATAGTGCTCATCAACTTATTTTATTGAAGTCTTTCAATAAGCTCTTTTTGATTCCGCAAAAATATTTAGGTCTATTTGGGTTACTCATAGAGGCATAGGTTGAGTGGTATGCATCATCAATTATCTTATTTTGCAATAAATTTCAGTTCATTTATAACTTGAGATTTGTGTCGCTTATTGATTGAAAAGAAAATTAAAGCTGATTATTTTACAAACAATAAATATAAATGTTAGTATATCGTATACGTTATTCGGACAATTACATAAACTTTGTTAGACATTTTTTATGGAGGGATTAAGTATGAAGAGTTATATTCGTTTTGGATTAATGATATTGACTTCGACAGTGTTCATGTACTTTTTGATGTTTTTTAATATCTTTGAGTTGGACCATTTTACTTTTAGTGAGACTCGTGTGTACATGGCTATAATGATGGGATCTGTAATGGCTGTAATTATGTTGTTGTTTATGTGGAATATGTATAAGAAAAAGAAATTAAATTACATTATATTAGGGATTTCTATTGTTACTTTCGGTCTTTCTCTCTGGCTAGTGAGAAGTCAAAGTACAGTAGACGATACTTCATGGATGAGAGCAATGATACCTCATCATTCGATTGCTATTTTAACCAGTGAACGGGCAAATATTTCAGATCCTCGTGCTCAACAATTAAGAGATGAAATTATTGAAACCCAAGAAAAAGAAATTGCAGAAATGAAGAAACTGATTGAAGATATTGAAGAAAACGGAGAAGAATAAAAAACAATATAGTTACAAAAAATTGGTTTAATCTAATTACTTATGTGTTAGAAAAGATAAAATCTGTTGATTTCTTTATAGCGAAATCAACAGATTTTATTTGCACAGCACTATTTATTATTTCATTCAAGTCCATTATCGAGAATGGAGCTAAAAAATTATTCCTAACTAAAGGATTTGAGAAATCACATAGTTCTTCTAACTAAAGACAAAAAATTACCAGCATTAGAGTTAAACGAAAAACAAGAGCACTAAATAAAAACTAGCACAAAAGACATGACCTAACGTATGGACTTGGTCATGCCTTTTCGTTTTCTTTTATATCAGCAAGCCTGCTTAATATCTTAAGATAGATGAAAGAATAACTGTTTTTAAAAATAAAAAATTAAAATACTTTTGTGGGGTTTAATCGATTATCAGGATCAAAGACAGCTTTGACTTTGCGCATCATATCAATGTTGATGTTGGCTGTCAGAGCAGCAAAATATTCTTTTTTTATGACTCCAATACCGTGTTCTGCGGAAGGTAATCCACCTAGTTCGCCAATTTTTGCATATAGTTTATGCAAAACCTCGTCTCGTTTGGTTTCCCATTCTGCTTGATCTTGAACTTCGCCTCGAGCCACACAAGTGTGAAGATTTCCATCTCCAGCATGACCAAAACTGATCATACTCAAGCCGCTTTCTGCTTCCAATTCTTTTGTGTATTGGTACAAAGTGGCCAGCTGATTGATCGGAACAACTTCGTCCAGTGTTACTTGTTCGGTATAATTCACAACTGCAGTCAGTAGTGTGTCTCGTAAGAACCAGGCTGTCTTTTCAGCAGCAGGATCTGTCAATGGCAATAGTTCTACTAAATGGTGTTGTTTAACAGTTTCTTCAAGCAAGACCATACGGCTTTCAATTGACTCGCTGCTGTCGCCATCTAAAGTCAGCAATAAAAAGGCTTGTCCGTTTTGAACAGGGAAGGGCAAGTTGTTTTCTTTTTCACTGATCGCGATTCCGTCTTTTTCGAAAAACTCCAATGCAGTAGGATCAACGCCATGTTTTAAAATGTCCAACACAGCCTTAGTTGCATCTTGTAAAGTTGAAAAAGCGACGATAGCTGACAAGCTGGCTTTTGGAACGGGAATTACTTTCAGCTTGATCAGAGTAGTAATACCAAGTGTTCCTTCAGAACCAATAAAGAGGTCTTTTAAATCATAGCCCGAACTGCTTTTGATGTTCAATGAACCCAAAGTCATTTCTTCACCAGAAGCTAAAACCACGTCTAGTTCTCTGACATAATCACGCGTAACACCGTATTTAACTGCACGCATTCCACCGGCGTTTGTGGCTACATTACCGCCAATAGAAGAATGTTTTGAACCTGGATCTGGTGGATAAAAGAAGCCTTTTTTCTCGATGAATTCTTGGATCTCGCCTAGTAAAACACCAGGTTCAACTGTTAACGTCATCGTTTCTTCATCCAAGCCGATGATCTTATTCATCAAATGAACATCAATGATCAGTTCACCTTTAACAGGTGCAGTAGCTCCAGACAAGCCAGTACCAGCACCGCGAGCAATGATCGGGATGTCGACATGATTAGCAAATTTGACCAATTGAATAACTTCTGATTTTGTCACTGGTAAAGCGACCGCATAAATAGCCCCTGTTTCTCCAGCGTATTCATCATAGATATAATCTTCGGGGATTGCTTCGCCCACAAAAAGACGATCAGTATCTGAAATGATTTTTGTTAGTTCGTTTAATTCATTTTCTGGTATAGAATGTAGTTTATTCAATGATTAAATCTCCTTTTAAATCCATATACACGATTTGAAAACCGTTGCATTTACTTTAGCACTCAGCCTTTGATCTGACAACTATTTTTCTAAACAAAAAAGCAACGGAAAAAATTTCCATTGCTTAGATGCCGCAGTTTAGTTGCGAACGTCTTTGACGGTATCCAATAAAGCTACATCTTCAGCAGATAATTCAAAGTCTATTTGCGTATTTTCAATAATACGTCCTTCATGAGTGGATTTTGGTAAAGGCAATGTATTCTTTTCTAAACAATAACGTAAGCAGACTTGAGCAGGTGTTACGTCATATTTTTTGGCCATTTCAGTAATTTCTTTACCGTTTAACAATTCTCCAGTTGCAAGAGGAGAGTATGCTTCCACAACAATATTGTGTTCATGGCAAAACTCAACCAATTCTTTTTGCGCTTGGTAACGACCGATGTAGAAAGGAATTTGATTGACCATTGGAACGATATCGCATTGATCAATAATCGCCCGAATGTCGGATATTTCAAAATTGGAAACACCGATGGCTTTGATTTTTCCGTCACTGTACAATTTTTCCATAGCTTTCCAAGATTGTATATTTCCTTCAGTACAATCTTTTCCTTTTTCTTCCCAAGGCCATGGAGCGTGGATCAAATACAGGTCTAGATAATCTACCCCTAATTCAGCGATCGTTTTTTCAAACTCTTCTATAGTAGAATCGTAGCCTTTGATACTGGCACGCAATTTGCTGGTAATAAATACTTCTTCACGTTCTAAACCAAAATCTTTGATCGCTTTTCCTACATTTTCTTCGTTTTGATAGGCTGCAGCAGTATCGATGTGACGGTAGCCATTTTGTAAGGCAATCTTGACTGGTTTGTAAACCTCATCATTAGGAATCTGCCAAGTACCAAAACCAATATGCGGAATTTCTACACCATTGTGAAAAATAAACGTGTTCTTTTGAGCCATTTATGAATCCTCCTCTAGATAATTAGTTAACACACTTACTTTACCGCAATGAAATGGTTTTCGCTACTATTTTACTCATAAGTTAGGAGACAACACGATTCAGTTGTGTACCAGTAGAATTAGTGCAGTAAATATAAAATTTCATTATCCTACTCTATTTTAATAGTAAAAAAGAAGGGGGTTGTTCAATGAAAAGCCTTATTTATGTTAAAGATCTGTCATGAAGGCGGTTTATTATTATGAAGTCTTTACAACAATAAGTTTTTTGACATTTTTGAGTTTCCGTCTAAATTAAATCGTGGTATACTGAATCCGTTCTGAGCATGTAAACAAGCTGGAGCTCTATTGAGACTAAAATTAACTTTGAGATAGAAAAAGTTGATTTATTTTTTGTTGAAAAAAAACATTGAATCTAAAAAACGGCGTTGGGTTAAGGCGTGTAGACTCGTGACGCTTGAATGACTATATGGAGGAAATAAAAATATGAATGAAGAATTAGTTTATCACTTTGTAGGGATTAAAGGTTCTGGAATGAGTGCTTTAGCATTGATCATGCATGATAAAGGCTTTAAGGTACAAGGTTCTGACATAGAAAAATATTTCTTTACCCAAAAAAGTCTTGAAGAAGCTCATATTCCAATGATGACTTTTAATAAAGACAACATAAAAAAAGGGCAAATTATTATTGCAGGGAATGCTTTTCCAGATACGCATGACGAAATTGTAGCGGCAAATGAACTTGGACTTGAAGTGGTTCGTTACCATAAATTCCTTGGTGCTTTGATCAATAATTATACCAGTATTGCGATTACAGGTTCACATGGAAAAACCAGTACAACAGGTCTTTTGGCACATGTTATGGGGAATATTGAAGATACCAGCTATTTAATTGGAGATGGAACCGGTCATGGAGTTCCTGACGCAGATTTCTTTGTATTGGAAGCTTGTGAATATCGCCGTCATTTCTTGGCGTACGAGCCGGATTATGCCATCATCACAAATGTAGATTTTGATCATCCCGATTACTTTACCAGCGTAGAAGATGTTTTTGATGCTTTCCAAACGATGGCTCATCAAGTAAAAAAAGCGATCGTTGCGTGCGGAGACGATGAACAATTGCAACAACTTCAAGCCAATGTACCTATTTTGTATTATGGATTTGAAGAAAATAATGATTTCCAAGCTAAAAATCTAACGCGTTCTACAACAGGTTCTGAATTTGATGTGTATATGAGAGAGGAATATTTTGGACATTTTGAAATTCCTACATTTGGTAAACACAATGTCTTGAACGCTTTATCTGTCATTGCGATATGCCAATATGAAAACATTGATATTGAAAAAGTGAAAGAAAACTTAATGACATTTAAAGGTGTCAAACGTCGTTTTACGGAAAAGAAAATGGAAGATATGACGATCATTGATGATTATGCTCATCATCCTTCAGAAATCCGTGCCACAGTGGATGCTGCTCGTCAGAAATACCCAAACAAAGAAATCATTGCGGTTTTCCAACCTCATACCTTTACACGTACAGTAGCGTTATTGAGTGAATTTGCTGATTCCCTAAATCTAGCAGATAGTGTCTACTTGTGTGATATTTTTGGTTCAGCCAGAGAAGAGCAAGGCTCTGTAAAAATCGATGATTTAGCGGCTAAAATTGACGGTGGAGCTCCGATTTTAACGGAAGACAATGTTTCTCCATTATTGAACCACCACGATGCAGTTGTGATCTTTATGGGTGCTGGTGATGTTCAAAAATTTGAAAAAGCTTATGAAACGTTATTAAGCCAAACTTCATTGAGTAATCAATAAGCTGTTTAATACAGTAGAAAAATGTGGTACAATGAGAGAACTAAAAACGGAATGGAGGATTTGAAAATGGCAGCATCAATGAGATTGCGCACTAACTTTTTAAATCGTTAATTAAATAACCATTTAAAAGGTCCTGTTATATTGACAGATATTAGGGAGCAGTCTACCCATTTTCAAATCCTTAAAAAACTATTGAGATAAATGTCGAAAAAAGAGATAGGGGGATCTATCTCTTTTTTGCGTACCTAAAAACTGTTGATTTGCATGGACTATACTAAAGGAGTGCAAATATAATGGAAGAATTATCTATTGAGCTAAAAAATATGGAAGTCAGTTTTCAAAACAAAGAGGTCTTATGGATTGAACAGCTCACAGCTTATCAAAATGAGCGTATTGGAGTGGTAGGTAAAAATGGACAAGGAAAAAGCACCTTATTGAATGTGATAAGTGGAGAGTTGCAACCAAATTCCGGAACGATTAATCGTCAGGTAGTATTTAATTATTTTCATCAGGTGGAAGAGATGGATGAAACAAAACAAGCTGCAGAGTTGGATTCTCACATTATGGGGCGACTCAAAGTGCCGAATAATGCCATCGAAACATTGAGTGGAGGAGAAGAGACCAAATTTAGACTGGCTCAGACACTGTCTCTATATCAAATGGGGTTATTGTTGGATGAACCAACAACCCATTTGGATCGAGAAAGCGTCCAATTTTTAATTGAAGAACTAAGATATTATTATGGAACATTGATTGTAGTAAGCCATGATCGTTATTTTCTAGATCAGTTAGTAACCAAAATATGGGAGGTAGACAAGGGGACTGTTCAAGAATATGCAGGGAATTATTCAGCTTATGTGCGACAGAAAGAACAAGAAAAAAGCGAACAGCAAAGAGAGTTTGAAAAAGTATCGAAAGAAAAAAAACGCTTGGAACAAGCAGTAGAACAAAAAAAGCAACAAGCTCAAAAAATAAGTCAAGTCAATGAAAAACAAAAGAAACGTGCGATTCGTCCCGATCGATTGTCTTCCTCCAAACAAAAAGATACTGTTCAAAAGAATGTTCAAAAAACAGCTAAAGCGATGGAAAAACGAATTGAACAACTGGGAAAGGTTGAAGCTTTTCAAGAAACGAAAGAAATTCGATTTCCTGCTAGCGAAGAATTAGCGATACACAACCGATTCCCAATTAGAGGCAGTGATATCGATTTATACGGAGGAAATAAGCTGCTTTTGAAAAAAGCAAACTTTCAATTTCCTCTTGGAAAACGAATCGCTATTATTGGAGAAAACGGAAGTGGAAAATCGACTTTATTAAAATCTATTTTATCAGATGGAGAAGGCGTCACTCTTTCTCCGAAAGTAGTTTTCGGCACGTATCGACAAATGGCGTACAAGTTAACTGATTCCTCTTCACTACTGGATTATTTGATGAAACAAACTGATTTTTCAGAAAAAATTGTGCGTTCTGTATTGAATAATCTAGGTTTTTCACAAATGGAAATTAGGAAACCACTCAAATCGTTAAGTGGTGGAGAAGCCACACGGATTTCCATGGCCTTGCTGTTTATTAAACCGTCTAATGTATTGATATTGGATGAACCAACTAACTTTATTGACATCCAAACGATCAAATCTTTAGAAAAGTTTATGAGAGGTTATCCAGGTACAGTTATTTTTACTTCTCATGATCAATATTTTGTGGATCAAGCAGCTGACCAAGTTTGGGAAATAAAAAATCAGGAGTTTTCTTTAATTAAAGGAGACCCTGTATAAAATTGCTCGATGTTGTTTTGAAAAGAGGCTTCTTCGATTCTCGCTATCTACTTGCTTTTTTGTTAGAATAGTAAAGAGAAAACTTTGTTAGCTTGGAGCTGAAAACCAGCTAAATAATGGTTATGAGGAGACATAAAATGACTAAAAAAAAGAAATTAGTGCTGATCGATGGAAGTAGCGTAGCTTTTCGTGCTTTCTTTGGCTTACACGCTCAATTGGAAAAATTTAAAAATCATTATGGCCTGCACACCAATGCTTTATATGGATTCCATAATATGATTCAAAGTGTGCTGAAAGCAGAAGACCCCACTCATATTTTAGTGGCTTTTGATGCAGGAAATACGACTTTTAGAACAGAATATTTTCCGGAGTACAAGGCTGGACGTTCTAAAACGCCTGGTGAATTTACAGAGCAAATGCCTTATTTGCGTGATTTGTTAAAAGGATTTGGGATTGCGCATTATGAGTTGGTGAACTATGAGGCTGATGATATTATAGGAACCTTATCTATCAAAGTGGATCCGGAAGAATTTGATGTAGTGGTCATTTCTGGTGACCGTGATTTGACTCAGTTGGCTAAAGAAAATGTTCGTGTAGATATTACAAAAAAAGGTGTTTCTGATCTCAAACCGTATACAGTTGAATCGATCAAAGAAGAAATGGGGATTTCCCCTTTACAAATTATCGACATGAAAGGGTTAGCAGGGGACAGTTCCGATAATATTCCAGGTGTTACCAAGATTGGCGAGAAAACAGCGTTGAAGTTATTGCAAGAATATGGTTCGGTTGAAGGTGTCTATGAGAATATCGGTGCTATGAAGCAAAGCAAACGCAAGGAAAACTTGATCAATGAAAAAGATATTGCGCTGATGAGTAAACGCTTGGCTACTATCGATACCGATTCACCTCTTGAAATTACGATAGACGATTTAGAGTATCATGGAGCAGATTTGAAGAAATTAACGGAATTCTATAAAGAGATGGATTTCAAATCTCATTTAAGCAATCTGGATACTACAGAATTAGATGCTGAAAAAGAAGCCAATCGTACAGAGATTACGTATGAAGTCGTGACAGAAGTTACCGAAGACATGTTTGAAAAAGACATGGCTCTCTATGTACAAATGTTGAACGACAACTACCACACAGCGGAGATCGTAGGCATCAGTTGGGGAAATGCAGAACGGATCTATGTAGGAGAAGCAGATACTATTTTAACCTCTCCAGTATTCAAAAAATGGGCAGAAGATGAGTCTCTTTCAAAAGCTGCGTTTGATGCTAAACAAGTCTATGTGGCTTTGGATCGTTACGGCATTAAGTTATCTGCTATTCAATATGATGTATTGTTAGAAGCTTATTTGCTGGATGTGAAAGACAACTCCAATGATTTAGCAGCCATTGCAGAAGAGTACGATTACCATGATGTTGCTGGAGACGAAAGTGTCTATGGAAAAGGAGCTAAAATCAAAGTTCCTGAAGATATTTCTGTTATGCACACGCACTTGGCTCGAAAGGTAAAAGCTATTGCTACTTTGGGACCTGCCTTGATGGAAAAATTGGTTGCCAACGATCAAAAAGAGTTGTTTTCAGATATCGAGTTGCCATTAGCGATCATTCTTGCTGATATGGAAATCCAAGGAATCACCGTAAATGGTAAACGATTGGAAGAAATGAGAGATGAATTTGCGATTCAGTTAAAAGAAATCGAACAAAAAATCTACGCAGAAGCTGGTGAAGAATTCAATATTAATTCACCGAAACAATTAGGCGTTATTTTATTTGAAAAAATGGGTTATCCAGTAATCAAAAAGACCAAAACAGGCTATTCAACAGCTGTAGGGGTTCTAGAACAATTGCAGGATCAAGCTCCAATCGTGGAATTTATTTTAAACTACCGGCAAATTGCGAAGATCCAATCTACTTATGTAGAAGGATTATTAAAAGTTGTGCGTCCGGATACTGGTAAAGTGCATACGCGCTATATGCAAACTATTGCTCGTACAGGTCGCTTGAGTTCGGTTGATCCTAACTTGCAAAACATTCCGATTCGTCTGGAAGAAGGTCGTAAAATACGCCAAGCGTTTGTACCTAGAAAAGCTGGTTGGAAGATTTTTGCCTCAGATTACTCACAAATCGAATTGCGTGTATTGGCTCACATCTCCAATGATGAACATATGAAAGAAGCTTTCATAGAAGAGCAGGATATTCATTCCAGTACTGCTATGCGTGTATTTGGTATTGATAAACCAGAAGACGTGACAGCTAACATTCGCCGACGTGCGAAAGCTGTTAACTTTGGAATCGTCTATGGTATCAGTGATTATGGATTGTCTCAAAACTTAGGAATTACACGTAAAGAAGCACAGCAATTTATTGATACGTACTTCGAAAAATATCCTGGTATTGAAGCTTATATGGAAGATGTCGTCAGAGAAGCAAAAGAAAAGGGCTTTGTGGAGACGTTGTTCAATCGTCGCCGTTATTTGGCAGACATTAATTCACGCAACTTTAACTTGCGTTCATTTGCCGAGAGAACAGCTATTAATACGCCTATTCAAGGTAGTGCTGCAGATATTCTGAAAGTAGCGATGATTAAAATTGCTCAAGCGTTAAAAGAATCTGATCTGAAAGCGACGATGTTATTGCAAGTGCATGATGAGTTGATTTTTGAAGCACCAGAAGAAGAAATCCCGGCTTTGCAGAAAATGGTGGAAGATGTAATGGAGCATGCCGTCGATTTGAGCGTGCCGTTGAAAGTAGACAGCAACTTCGGCCAAAGCTGGTACGAAGCGAAGTAAAGTGTTGGAATGGAGGAAATAAAGTTTGCCGGAATTACCAGAAGTTGAAACTGTCCGCAAAGGTCTTGAGGCGACAGTAAATCAGGTGACGATTCAAAATGTCTCTGTGTATTGGGATAGGATTATTGCGGGAGCGATATCGAGTGCAGCTTTTAAAGAATTATTATTGGGGGAAACCTTGCGGAAATTTAGGCGCAGAGGAAAATTTTTGTTGCTGGATTTTGATCACTATACCTTGATTTCACATTTGCGCATGGAAGGGAAATATGAAGTGGTTCCTTCTGAAGATGAATTAAAAAAACATACACATGTCGTTTTTCATCTGACAGACGGCAGAGATATTCGGTACTTGGACGTTCGTAAGTTTGGACGGATGGAACTGGTCTCTCTGGGAGAGGAAGAAACGGTTGCTGGAATTCAGCGATTGGGGCCCGAGCCTTTTACAGAGGTGTTTTTGCTAGAACCGTTTCAATCTAAGTTAAGCCGCGTTAAAAAAGCCATAAAACCAGCATTGTTGGATCAAGGATTGGTAACGGGATTAGGAAATATTTATGTAGATGAAGCTTTATTTAAAGCTAAGATACACCCCATAAGACCCGGCAATTCTTTGAAGCCGGCAGAAGTTAAAAAGCTGCATCAAGCCATTATCCAAGTGTTGGGGAATGCCATCAAAGCGGGAGGAACTACGATACGATCTTACCTTAACGCATTAGGGGAAGCCGGGCAATTTCAACAAAAACTAACCGTTTATGGACGTACAGGACAACCGTGTATCAATTGTGGAAGACCGATTCAAAAAATGAAAGTTGCTCAACGGGGCACGCATTACTGTGCACACTGTCAAAAATGGACTGAAAAAAATGTCTTGCCTGTAGTATCGGATGAAGTCAAGAGCGAGAGCTAAGGATGGGGGGACTCAAATGTCTTTTGTTTTAGGTCTGACCGGCAGTATTGCTACTGGAAAGTCAACTGTAAGCAATGTTTTTAAACAAGCTGGCGTACCTGTAGTAGATGCTGATGTCGGTGCCCGCGAAGTAGTAAAGCCAGGAACAGAAGGGTTAAAACGGATAGAAGCTGCATTTGGGAAAGAGGTCGTAATGACCAGCGGGAATTTAGACCGCAAAGCATTGGGAAAAATTGTCTTTCAAAACAAAGCGGAATTAAAAAAATTAAATCATATACTGGGTGATTTGATAGCTGTCTGGATTCAGACTGAAAAAGAAAAGTACATTGATCAAGGAGCTCCACTAATAGTGTTGGATATTCCTTTACTATTTGAGAGTGGATATGATCAGGATGTAGAAAAAGTAATGGTGGTAGCCACTACACCCAGTATACAATTGGAGAGGCTGATGCAGCGAGATCAAATTGATGTCAAAGCTGCTCAACAAAAGATAGCTGCTCAACAATCCATTACTGAAAAAATCATGAAAGCCGATTTTGTGATCGATAACAACGGCTCCAAAGAAAACACTCAACACCAAGTGTTGTATTGGCTTGATAAGCAAGATCTTCGTAAATAACCTGGATGCAACAACACGCTAACGAAATCATCAGAATTTATCTGATTTCGTTAGCTTTTTTCAGTTCTTGTAAAAAGGGTTTGGAAAAGGAAAACCTGTTCTGATAAGGAATAAGCTGTTTTTTAGAATTCCTATCTGTGTTATAATAGGCTATATAACAAAGTACAATAGGATGATTATACAAAAAAATACTTTTAAAAAAAGGATGATGAACAGTGCAATGCCCTCGCTGTCAACACAATGGAACTAGGGTCATCGACAGCCGTCCAGCAGATGAAGGACGAGCTATTCGTCGTAGAAGAGAATGCGAATCGTGTCGATACCGTTTTACAACATTTGAAAGAATTGAACGTGTTCCACTATTAGTAGTGAAAAAGAATGGCGATCGCGAAGAATTTAACCGTGAAAAGATCCTTAGGGGTGTAATCCGGTCCTGTGAGAAGAGACCTGTTCCGATGGATCAAATGGAAAAAATTGTGAATGAAATTGAAAATGATATCCGTAGTTTAGGAGAAAATGAAGTGTCTTCAACGGTTATTGGAGAACACGTGATGGAAAAATTAGCAGAGGTCGATGATGTAGCGTATATTCGCTTTGCTAGTGTGTACCGTCAGTTTAAAGACATTGGAGTTTTTATGGAAGAAATGAAAGAATTGGAACGGAAGAAAACCGAAAAGAAATAAGTGATACGAAAGGAGTAGCCAAGTATGTCGTATCCTTGGAAAAACCTGAGTCCTAAAGATGGATTTATGGTCAAACAGAGTGCATTGCTTTCGGATATCGACCAACAGATTCTGACCTTTTTGTATCAACCTTTAATTGGTTCTGCAGCCTACAGTTTATATATGACGTTGTGGACAGAAACAGAGAAAGATACATTTTGGAGTGAAGGGATTCTTCACGCAGAATTGTTGTCGTTATTGAATCTCGGAATGCCAGAAGTGTATCAAGCCAGAATTCGACTGGAAGCTATCGGCTTATTGAAAACTTTTGTCCAAACCGAGCCCGAAAAGCTGTATGTCTATGAACTCCAAAAACCTCAAACGAGTAAAGCTTTTTTTGAAGAAGATTTATTTAGTTTATTGTTATTGGAGCGAGTGGGTGAACGAAAATTCAAGCAATTGCGCAATCGATTTTCAGTCCAGCCCATAAATAAAGATCAATATGCTGAAATTACGAAGTCTTTTTTGGATGTCTATCATATGAATACAGATCAGTTGAAACAACATGAGACCTTATTCAAATCCTCTCGTTCACTGATTGGGGATGCAGCGGAATCTGCAGTCACTTTGAATGCTGACACATTTGATTGGAACTTCTTTTACAATGGATTAAATCAGCACTATGTAAATCGTTCGGCGATTACAGCGGATATTCGTGAAACGATTCTGACGTTGCACCATATGTATGCTATTAATGAATTGTCGATGCAGCATTATATTTTGGAAGCATCAGATATGGATACAGGCGTTATTGATGCACGCAAATTGAAGAAAAATATTGTTGATGATTTCCACCGCGAAAATAAAGAGAAAATACAGTTGCAGGATGTTGTGCAACAAGAACTAGAAGTCACTACGGCCACTCAATCACAAAGGGAACAAGATTTGAAACACCAAGGTTTTTCAGACTCTGATATTCTAGTGATCGAAGCCAGCAAGCAGTATTCTCCGGCTGAATTTATGAACGATATCAAAGAACAGAAAAATGGGTACATCTCTAAACCAGAAGAATGGACATTGGAAGACATTGTAAAAAAATCTCATTTATCGAATCCGGTGATCAATATCTTGATCCATTACATTTTGGTCGTCCAAGGAAAAGTCGTTTTTGAAAAGGGACTGGCTTATACGATATCGAATGATTGGGCTCAAAATGAGATCAAAACACCAGAAGCTGCTTTGAAGAAAGTACGTGACCTGTACCAAGAAAACGCAGAGAAATACCAAAAGAATCAAGACCGGAAGCAAAATACTTCGGCTGCGCGGTCAAATAATAACTATTCACGGAATAAAAACGTTGTTCGCAAAGAGAAGCTGCCAGATTGGGCAAAAGAAGGGTACCAAACACCTAAAGAAACTTCGATTAGTCCAGAAGCGGAAAAACAACTTCAAGAAAGACTGGCACGTATTCAGAATATGCAAAAAGAAGGTGAGTAATCATGGATGATGTAGGAAAAAGCCTGACAAAAATCATCAAAGAGAGAAAATGGAACGAAGAGTTCAACAACTTGATGCAAGACGTTATGAATGATACAGATGTCGTACAGTTTATCCAAGAGCACAATGAGGAACTGGATCGAGCAGCTATCGAAAAAAGCGCAGCTAAATTGTACGAATTTGTCAATGAAAAGAAAAAATACCAGAATAATAAAGACAATCAATTGGCTCCTGGATATCAACCCAAATTGATTATGAATCACCACTATATTGATGTGACTTATGTGCCAACATCTGAATTAGTGGCAAAACAAAGGGAGAAAAGTATTAAGAATTTGATTCATTCGATGGATATGCCAAAAGGTATTCGTGAAGCAACACTCAAGGAGTTTCAAACTACGAATGAACGACTTCAAGCAAAGATAGAAGCTTTTGATTTTGTGGAAGCATATCTGAATGAACCGAAGAAGTTTCACCGAGGGCTATATTTACAAGGTTCATTCGGTGTAGGAAAGACCTATTTACTTGGTGCGATTGCCCATGAACTAGCAAAAAGCGGCTATTCATCTACCTTAATGCATTTCCCTTCTTTTGCGGTAGAAATGAAACAATCCATAGGTCAAAATACGACAGGTGAAAAAATCGAAGCCGTTAAGCGGGCGCCTATCTTAATGTTGGATGATATCGGAGCAGACTCCATGTCCAGCTGGATTCGAGATGATGTTTTAGGGGTTATTTTGCAATATCGAATGCAAGAACAGCTGCCGACTTTCTTTTCTTCCAATCTTGATATGAAACAGTTGGAAGAACATTTGACGTTCACTCAACGTGGGGAAGATGAGCCGTTGAAAGCTCAGCGAATTATGGAACGTATCCGTTTCTTAGCGAAAGAAATTACCATGCAAGGTGTCAATAGACGCCAACAACAATATGAAGAATAAAATGTTGAAAAAACTGTCAAGCGAAAGTTAAAATGTCCTAAAAATAAGGCTCACATTAATGCAAGCTTTTACTTCGCAAAAGCTTGCATTAATGTGACCAAATTTGTTAAAATTAGTCTTAAGCTGTTTGTTCAGCTTCGTACTCTTCGAGTGTTTTTCCGACACTGCGAAGATATCTTTTGAAAGATTCTAGTTTCCACGGGTGAGATTGTGGGGGAATATACTGG